>JAPPDF010000087.1 GCA_028875575.1 Acidobacteriota bacterium | reverse complement strand
TTTCGTCGTCGAAGGGCGGCACCATGGCCAACCCCCGTTCGGCCGCCAGAGATTCGGCCGCCACCCGCCATTCCTCTTCCCCGCCCCCCTCCACGGTTACAATCTCCGCGCCCAGGTCCAGGGTCTTGGCCCGTTTTATGGCGGGAGCCCGGGCAGGCATGACGATGACTGCACGAATACCCATGGCCCGGGCGGCGTAGGCGACTCCCTGGGCATGGTTGCCGCTGGAGAAGGCGATGACCCCCTGTCGCCTCTGGTCCGGAGAGAGAGAAGCGATCTTGTTGTAGGCGCCGCGAAGCTTGAAGGCTCCCACGGGTTGGAAGCTCTCCGGTTTGGGAAACGTCTGCCGGTCGGTGGAGAAGTCCGTGTAGTGCACCAGCGGAGTGTTGACCGCCACTCCGGCAATCCTGGCCTGGGCCGACTTGATGTCTTTCAGAGTAATCATGAAACCGCCTTCACTTGAGCACCATCGGCTGGCACTGTCTGGCCATCCCCGCGAAGCCGGAAGGAAATGCACCCAGTTTCGGACTCGGGAATCAGCAAGGGCGTTTCAGGAGTGTCAGTCGGCTGCAAAACATTAGAAATAGCCATTGCCTCCGGTAACCGGCAGATCGTCTTGGCTGCATCCCCGAGAACCGTGGGAGCCAATCCAGGAAGTCGGGTTGGGGCCGCCGCCAATCCGGTCGTGGCGGCCGACCTTTACGCTGCCCTCGCCGTTTCCGGTCCAGTTCCCGCAGGTGTCGTCCTCACCGTCGCTGAAAGCGCTGCCGTCTTCCTGAGTGCCGCTCAGGATGTCATGCTGGTTGGGAGTGTCTCCACGGCCGTTGCCCCCCTGTTCGGTGAGGGAATTCTCCTTGCTCAGCTTGTTGTTTTCCGGGTGCGAATCAGCGACATCCCCGGCGACCTGGACACCCTTGGCATTGTGCCAGGGATTGGCGCCGATTCGGTCGCGAGCATTGACCGCAGGCTGGTTTCCGGAAGGGCCAGCGCTCAAGCGGGCACGCCAGGTCCGGTCGCCGGCGCCCGCGGCTTCGGCCGGCATCCGGCAGAGGGCATCGGCGCCCACCAGGCCGCCCAGGTTGGCTCCGTCACCAGGACCGCGGCTGGTGATCAAGAAGCCCAATTTCGCTTGCTCTTCCCTTGCCGGCTCGGTGGCCTTGGGTTGTTGCGGCTGCGGGGCACCGGTCCCCGACATCACCCAGGTCAAAATCAACAGCGACTTCTTCAAAATCCTCTCTCTCGACCGCTCTGATTTCAGCGGAATCCACAGTAGCTTCAGGTTTTAGCCAGATGGGCATTCTATATGAGTTGCCTGCCCTGAAGAAACACTCAGGCGGGAATAGGGGCTTCCAGACCGCCCATAGCCAATCATCCTCGTTAGAGACGTGCTCCGCATTCGTCACCGTGGGACGGACTCGAACGGCTCGGTGCGGTGTCATTGACTGCATGAGCTCGTTGTCTCCAAAGGCCGGGGTCGCCAATGGCTTCATTCTACAGTGGTTTGGTGTTACACTTTGTCGGTTGCAGCCTCTTCTGAAATCTGTATAACCTCCTGACTCAGATTAATTTAAGTCACCTAGCGTGCTGATTTTGCCTGCCCGGGACAGGAAATTCCAGGTGATTGTGACCGTGGTTCGCAGTGACATCTTCAGTGGCATTTGGTGAATTGCCGCAAGACTTGTTCCGGACGGTGCGAACAGAGAGGACGTTGCAAACGATGAAATCGCCTCAACCGCAAGTGCTGACTTGTCTGGCCATTTCCGGCCTGGCACTGGTGATGACTTCCCCTTTCGCTCTAGGGCACGATTCGGAGCAGAGTGGAGCTGAAGTCCAAACATCCACCTCCGGCGCTCCAAGAGCAATGGAAGTCGCCTACGACTATACGGCTCTGTACGAAAGACTCTCCGGGAGTATCGTCAAGGTCGAAGTCGACAGCGGCTCCGGTTCCGGGTTCGTGGTCGATTCCCGGGGTCTTATCGCCACTAACTACCATGTGGTTCAGAACACCCGCTTTCTGGCGGTTCAGTTTCCGGATTCCATGCTCGCCCGTGCCGAAATCGTAAAGCTGAGCGCCCGTTACGATTTGGCCATTCTCAAGGTCCACCCAAAGTTTGTTGAAGGGGTGCCGCCACTGAAACTCGTTTCACCCGAGAAAGAAAGCGATGTCAAGGCAGGCCTGCCGGTGGTCGCGTTCGGGTCTCCCTTGAGCCAGACCTTCCTGGCGACTCAAGGCATCGTGTCGAAAATCGAAGAAGTCGCCCTGCTCGGGGACTTTCTGCTGGAACCAGGGAACTCGGGAGGTCCTCTTGTCAACCTGGATGGAGAAGTCATCGGGGTCAACACCTTTGGGCTGCAGGGAATCGCCGGAGCCGTCCGGGTGAGCTACTTGAGAAAGCTGCTGGACGGCCTTGACGCGGACCAACTGGCAGAGGTTGAAGTGAGCGACCAACCCCTTAGGACCTTGAGCTTGAAGCGGTATCCAATCGAGCTCCTCAAGGCCAAGGTAACCAGCGGTCGCTTCGACATCAAGGACTATCAGTACACTACGGGTGCGCTCAATTCGGGCAAATTCCAGGTGACCGTGCTGACGCCGGTGTCCCTGGCCAGGTTCGCCGTCCGCGACGAAATGCAGCAGGCCGAAAATCGCTACAAGCGACGGGGGCGAAAGATTCATGATCCATCCTATCGTGCAATGGATGAACTGTTCTACGAGTGGCATCGAAATGTCGAGGCTTCCCTGGATCTTGGAGTGACGTTCCGGATCCAGCCCCAAGTTGGGCTGACTACCGGAAGCCTGATCGGTTCGGCCGTTTTGGCCGGGCTCGGCGTCTACAATACCCAGCAGCATTTTGAGTTCAAGGGAGAGTTCTAAGACTTCAAGGTCTTCCGCGACGGTCAACTGATCGAGCCGGTTCGTCCCGGTCGGCAGATCATGGAAAATACCCTGGACGGCCCCTTGGCCAAGTTCGTCGACGAGGCTTATGCGGGTGTTTACATCTACGCTCCCGAGGAGTTCATGACGGGCGATGAATTTCGCTTCGTGATTTACAATGCACGCACATCCAGCCAAGCCCATCACTCAAAAACCCTCAAGGCCACCTCCAAACTGATCCACCAGATCCGATCCGACTTTCGGGAAGTCCTGGGAGCGGGAGCCAACTACTGGGAAGAAGACGCCTCCGATTCCGAGCCGCCCGGAACAGGGGTATTCCTGGTGACAGGCGCCTGGGACGAAGGCTGGACCAACGTAGGATCGGAGGTGTTCCGGACAATGACCAATGAAGACGCCGGAATCGTGGCGCAAAAAGGCAGGGACGGCGTTGACCTCATAGAGGTGCATCCTGGATCTCCGGCCCATGAGTCCGGACTGCGAACCGGAGATACCGTCTTGTCCGTTGACGGAAGGGTCAGTTTTCCCAGGGACAAAATCACCAGGACACTCACCGTCAAGTACATGGCCCACGTTCTCAAGAGGATAAGAAGGGGCAAGATCCAGGAATCCGAATGGAAGGTGCAGCATCGAGGTCGGGAACGCACCCTGCGAGTCGCTGCGGCTGAAGGCTTACAATGACACTCCGCGGGGTGCGGAGGGAGCTCTGTCCATCGGTTCCCGGTGGAAGGACCCTCTGAACAGAAAACCCTTGAACACCTGTCGACTTTGCATCGTCTCGATCGCACTTTTTGCCTTCTCGTCCCCCCTTATCGCTTAAACGGGGCACAGTAGCTGCTTCTACGTCGACGTTAGCGGACACGCCCTTTTCCCGCATACCTCGACCTCCTCGGGGACAACAACGTGCTGTCCCCCCATTCGACGCCGGAGCCGGCTTGACCGTCGCCTGCGGCACCCTCATGGGCCGGGGTTTTCGACCGAACCCGAATGGGGATACCAGCGGGCCGGAGTCGGCGATTCGGATGCCGGAGGACTTGAGACGACTGATTGCGAGGAAGCCATTATTCGGCTGTTGACGGGACCGATGACTGGACTGCCTTCAGAGGCAGATCGTGCGACCATGATACCGGGCGATTGTCGTTGGCCTGTCGTTGTAAGTCCAACCACCGGGGTCTACCGGCACACGACCGGCCTATGGTGACCGGTCCAGCGGACCGGGGACAATGCCAGGCCACAACCGACGGCCAGCCGATAGCCTTTTGTTTACTGAATCGTCACGAGATTGCCACAAGAATTTCACTTAGGAAAATGCTTGCAAAGAGGTAAGATAACCGTATAGTAGAGGCAAAAATACTGGTAGCTTGCAATTACTCTAATGGTTGCTCGCGATTTAGTGTTTTGTGCCAAGAAACCAATTGCTCCCTGCAGGAGGGGTTCATGCTCCATAGATTGACTGTCCTGACGGTAATATTGCTCCTGATCGCGATGGCCAGCACGGCCCACGCTCAGGGAACCGCTACCCTGAGCGGCGAGGTGAAAGACGCTTACGGCTCGGTAATTCCGGCCGCTGATATCATCGCGACCAACAACGCCACCGGAGCCGAGGCAACCGATACAACGGATGCCGTGGGCAACTACCATTTGACCCTCGAGCCCGGGACCTATACGGTGACGGTGGAGGCGTCCGGCTTCGAGGCAGCCACCGCCAGCGACGTCGAGGTGATGGCCGGCCAAACGGTCGTGCGCGACTTCTCGCTGGAACTGGGGGCGGTCACCACCTCGATAGTCGTGGTGGGCAGCCGTGCCGAGCCGCGGTCGGTGACCGAGTCCACCGTGCCGGTGGACGTCATCAGGACCGAGGACTTCACCAGCCAGGGGAGCCGGGACCTGGCAACCCAGTTGCGGACGGTAGTTCCCTCCTTCAACATCAATACCCAGCCGATCAGCGATGCGGCCACCGTGGTCCGGCCGGCCAACCTTCGGAACCTGGCTCCCGACCACACGCTGATCCTGGTCAACGGAAAGCGCCGCCATCGCGCGGCGGTCATCACCTGGCTCGGAAACGGCATTGCCGACGGCTCGCAGGGGCCCGACATTTCCACCATTCCATCCATAGCCGTTCGGCAGTTGGAGGTGCTGCGCGACGGCGCGGCAGCCCAATACGGTTCGGACGCCATCGCCGGAGTCATGAACTTCCAGTTGAAGAACGCGCCCTCGGGCGGCAGCCTGGAATTCCAGACCGGGGCCCACCTCGATGCAAATCCGGGAGACCCGGCAACCTGCGGGTCGGGGATCATCGGCGACATCAAGCACTCCTGCAACGGAATCGGCGGACACGGCCAGAACCTGTCGGTAGCCGGCAACGTCGGGTTGCCGATGGGGGAGGACGGTTTTCTCAACCTCAGCATGGAATACGGCACCGCCGACCCGACCAACCGAGCCATTCAACGCAATGACGCCCAGGGCATTATCGACGCGGGCAACACCAATTTGCGCAACACTGCCCAGGTGTGGGGATCCCCCAGGATCAACCACGACCTCAAGCTGTTCGCCAACTTCGGCAAATTGTTCGAAAACAACTGGCAATTCTACGGTCACACCAACTACGCCTCCCGCAAGGTGACCGGCGGTTTCTACTTCCGGAATCCCCACACCCGCGGCGGGGTCTTCCGCGGTCCCAAGGTCAATGGCCTCCCCACCCTGCTGGTCGGCGACCGGGTCTGGGCCGAGACCGCTCCGGAAAGCCGCACGCCTCCTCCCGGACGCGAGCCGGGCGCCGGCGGCTGTCCCATCGTCCCCATCATCGACAACGTGCCCGATCCCGATGCGCTGGCTGCCGTCGAAGCCGACCCCGACTGCTTCACCCTCTACAGCCGCTTTCCCGGAGGGTTCACGCCGCAATTCGGGGGTGACCTGATCGACTACTCGCTGGTCACCGGCCTGCGCGGGTTCGCCGACAACGGCTTCACTTGGGACGCCAGTGCCGGCATCGGCACCAGCGAGATCGACCAGTTCATTTTCGATACGGTCAACGCCTCCCTCGGCTACGATACGCCCACCTCCTTCAGGCCAGGCATCTACAAGCAGAACGAGGTCAACTTCAACTTCGACGTTTCCTACCCCGTCCACGAATACGTGCACCTGGCCGCGGGAACGGAGTGGCGCCAGGAGACGTTCACCATCGGCGCCGGCGGCCAGCCGTCGTGGGAGATCGGCCCCTACGCCGCCCAGGGCTTCAGCTCCGGTTCCAACGGCTTCAACGGCTACCGGGCCGACACCACGGCGGGTGAGTGGAGCCGAAGCAACGTGGCCGTCTATGGCGACGCCGAGTTCTCCGACCCGGCGGACAAGTGGACCCTCGGCACGGCCCTCCGGGTCGAGGACTTCGAGGACTTCGGCACCACCGTCAACGGCAAGCTCTCCGGGCGGGTGGAACTGAGCGACAGCGTCGCCCTGCGATCGGCGATCAGCAGTGGTTTCCGAGCTCCGACCCCCGGACAGCAGAACGCCTTCAACGTGACCACGGCCTTTATCGGCGGGCAGTTGACCAACCAGGGCGTGGTGCCCTCCACCTCGGCCGTGGCCGTGGCAAGGGGCGGCGAGCAGCTCCAACCGGAGAAGTCAATCAACTTCAGCGCGGGCATGGTGGTTGAGCAGGGAAACTTCACCTTCACCGCGGACTATTTCCGGATCGACATCGACGATCGCGTTGCCCTGGCCCAGGAGATCAGCTTGACGGAGGATGAAATCGAGACACTGCTGGCGGAAGGGATTCCGGAAGCACGCAACTTTCCCGTGTTCCGGTTCTTCCTGAATGACTTTTCCACCACCACCCAGGGCATCGACCTGATCTCGACTTTCGTGGCGGGGAAAACGACCTTCAGCGCGGTCTACAACTATACCGATACGGCGATCAAAAACGTTGAATCCTCCGTGATCGACCGCTTCCGCATCACCACCCTGGAACGGGGGCTGCCCAACACGCGCTGGAACTTCAGCGTCGGCCACGACGCCGAACGGTGGAGCCTGACGGGCCGCCTGCACTACTACGGCGCCTTCTGGGACAGCGAGGACGGGCGGAACGCCAATGATGTGGCTCCGATGCAAGTGGCAGAGTCCTGGCTCTACCCCTCCTATTCCGGCAAGGCCCTGCTGGATCTCGAGCTGGGTATCCCGCTGGGAGAAAGGGTCAAGCTGGCCCTGGGGGGCGAGAACGTGCTGAACACCTACCCCGAGGTAAACCAGTACGGCGCCATGACGGTGGGCAACCAATACGGCCAGTTCTCACCCTTCGGGTTCAACGGCGCCTACTATTACGTACGGCTGAACTACAGTTGGGGGGGAAGTTTCTAGCGCGGGAGACGGGGCCAGGGAGGATGAACCGCGGCGGTTCTCCGTCGCCGCTGTCGCAGCTTCGATTCTTACCTGATACACCGCTGTTTCGCCCTGTATCAGCCGCGCCGTCGCCCGTCGCACGGTCCGGAGCCGAGTCCTACCCGCCACCGCATCAGCCTTCGCCTGCGGCTCGGCTTCTGCGACTCCCCCTCAAGGGAGGAGTGATAGAGTTCTACTGGAAGCCTTGTGCTGGCCTGAACAATCACTCCCCCCTTGAGGGGGAGTCGGTGAGACAAGGGCTCCGCCCGCAGTCAAGACGGTGGGGGGGGCCAGTCTCCGGGGTTTTTGAGACGCCCCTGTTTCTTCCTGTATGATCCGTCCGGCAGGACGGGGGCGGCACTTGCCTATCGATGCATCCAGCTTGATTGTCCTCGTCGGCCGAAGCGTTCCTCTCCAGGCGATCAAGTCCCACCAGAAGCAGTTACTTCGTTGTTCTTCGTGTCCCTTCGTGGACGTCTTTCTCGGCCGGCTTGTGGGTCTGAGGCACAGGCTCGGTAACTCAATTTCGACCAATCAAGTTTTCCGCAGTCCCTCGGGCCGCGCGCCAAAATAGCCGGCGGTTTCAGCGGTGATCAGTCCACTCAGTCCTATCAGGCCGATCAGGTTGGGGATGGCCATGGCCCCGTTCATGACGTCGGAAACCGCCCAGACCGTATCCAGGGTAAAGGTTGCGCCAAAATAGGCGGCCACGACCCAGGCAATCCTGAAAGCGTACCGTAGCCAATAACCCTTGCCCCATCGGGTGTGGCCGGCAAGATACTCAAGGGCCTTTTCTCCGTAGTAGTTCCAGCCCAAAATGGTGGAGAAGGCGAACAGCACCAGCCCCAGGGAAACCACCAGACCGCCAAAGTCCCCGGGAAGGCCAAGGCTGAAGGCCCGGGTGGTCAGGGCGGCGCCTGAATCCCCGCTATTCCAGACCCCGGTTCCGATGATGACGAATCCCGTGATCGAACACACCACCAGCGTATCGATGAAGGTCTGGGTCATGGACACCAGCGCCTGGGTCACCGGGTGCCGAGTTTGAGCGGCGGCGGCGGCGATGCCGGCCGATCCCATGCCGCTCTCGTTGCTGAAGATTCCCCGGGCGACCCCGAACCGGATGGCCTGCATGACGGTGGCGCCGGCAAATCCTCCGGCGGCGGCTGCCGGGGTGAAGGCCGAGACAACCACCTGGTGGATGACGGCCGGGACCTCCTGCCAATGGAGGGCCACCACGGCCAGGCCGCTGACCATGTAAAGGACAATCATGCCGGGCACCAGGGCGCTGACCACGCGGGCAATGGAACGAATTCCCCCCAGGGTGACCGCACCGGTCGCCAGGGCAATGCCGATCCCCGTCCATACGAAAGGAATGCCGAAAGAGGTCTGCAGCGCCTGGGCCACCGAGTTGGATTGCACCGTATTCCCGATTCCGAAACTGGCGCAGACCGTCAGCACCGCAAACAGCACGGCCAGCCACTTCTGCTTCAGGCCCCTCTCCAGGAAGTACATCGGCCCGCCGGCCATCTCCCCTTTTTCGTCCGTGATCCGGTACTTGACCGAAAGCAGGGCTTCGCCGAACTTGGTGGCCATCCCCACCAGTCCGGTCATCCACATCCAGAAAAGCGCTCCCGGACCTCCGGAGGCAATGGCCGTGGCCACGCCGGCGATGTTGCCGGTGCCAACGGTTGCAGCCAGGGCGGTCATCAAGGCCTGGAAGTGGGAGATATCTCCCTCGGACTGGGGCTCCCTTCGCTGGATCAAGGCCAAGTGGAGAGAGGGCAGCAGCTTCCTGAACTGCAGTCCCTTGAGCTTGATCGTGAGGAACAGACCGGTCCCCACCAGCAGGACCAGCATGGGCGGTCCCCAGACGATGTCGGAGGCTACTTCAAGCAAACTGGCCTGTTGCAATGGGTTCCTCCTGTCGATGCCGAACCATATCCCACTTCCAGTCGAGAGACAATCGCCGTCTCAAGGCAAAGTGTTGTGCTACAGTATGGCAATGGAGTCCCTTCCCGTTTCAAGTTCTTCACGGTTCGCTTTCAGGCGCGCTCGCCGTGGAATTCCCGATCGCTCCGGCACCGGTCCGCGGACGTTGAGAACCTGTATCACGTTGGGATTCGTGGCCCTGCTGACCCTGTCGGGGCTGGAGCACCTGCACTTTATTCGGAATGCCGGCGCCCACAGTCCGCCCGCGACGGAAGAGGATCCGTCAGGACAAGATTGGCCCGTGATTCTAGCACGCGTGCGCAGCAACGCTCTGGCCTACAGCGAGCAGTTGCCCGACTTCATTTGCAATCAGACCACTACGCTATTTATCCGGACCGTTTCTCCGACCGTGAGGTGGAAGATAACCGGCAGCTTCGTTGCGGCGCTCTCCTTCTATGACGGTAAGGAGCATTACGAAATAGTGTCAGTCAACGATAAACCGGCGCCGGGAGCAACCATGGAGAATCTGACCGGAAGGCTTACCATCGGTGAGTTCGGCTCAGCCCTGCGAGGATTGTTTGAACCTAGAACCCAAGCCGAGTTCAAGCCTGTCGGGTTCAAGAAGATGAACAAGCTCAAGACGTTATGTATCGCTTTCCAGGTCTCGCAGAAACGGTCCAGACGGTTTATTACCTACAACCAAAAAACCATTATAACCGCCTACCGAGGGCGCTGTTGGGTCAACCCCGAAACCTATGAAATCGTTCGTCTGGAGAAGAAGGCCGTGGGCATCCCCCGCAATTTTCCGGTGAGCCAGTTTGACATGTCGGTCGACTATGCACCCGTCACTATCTCAGGTTCTCTCCACTGGCTGCCGAGGAAAGCCGAGATCCGGATCAGCCGCCGCTTCCATGGGGAACAGACCAGCAAGAGCGCCTTCATGCGAACCAAGAGCAATATTAGATTCGACGGTTACCGTCGATTCGGAACGGGTGTCAAGCTGGTGACCGAATAGCCGGCTGGCTGGTTGGGAGCAGGTCTTACTCAAGAGCTACCGGTACCGCTCCCCCGTCCTCCACGTCTGCACGCCTGCCCCCCTCCGGCGGGGACTTGATCCCGAAGACCCAGCGAAAAATCCACTTGAAATCCTCCAGGATCAGGTAGAGGGAAGGAACCAGTCCGAGCGTTATGAAGGTGGCGAACAGGACACCGAAGGCCAGCGATATCGCCATCGGGATCAGAAACTGAGCCTGCACGCTCTTCTCCAGGATGAGCGGCGTGATACCGGCCGCAGTAGTCAGAGAGGTCAACAAAATAGGACGAAAGCGCACGATGCCGGCCTGATGAACCGCCCGGACCAGAGGCATGCCCTGCTTGCGATGTTCGTTGATGAAGCTGACCAGGACCAGGCTGTCGTTGACCACGATTCCGGTCAGGGCCACCACCCCAAGAATGGTGAGAATACTGGTCGAATAGCCCAGAAGGATGTGCCCCCAGATGGCGCCGACGATCCCGAAGGGTACCGCTGACAGCACGATCAACGGCTGCAGGTAGGATCGGAAGGGAATGGCCATCATGGCGAAGATTCCCAGCACAACCAGGGCGAAGCCTTGGGCCAGTCCTTCCAGAGTCTCCTGTTGATCGCGCTGCTGTCCCTCAAAGCTGTAGGCGAATCCAGGAGCCCTCCTCACCAGATCCGGGAAAAACTTGGCGTCCATGTCGCCCAGGACTTCGTTGGCGGTCGTCACGGCCGGGTCGACATCGGCGGTGACGGTAATGGTTCGCTGTCGATCCACCCGGGAAATGGTTGCGAATCCTCGTCCCATCTGGGCGGTCGCCACCGTTGAGAAGGGAACTTCACTGCCGTTGGGGGTTCGAATTCTCATTCCCTCCAAGGTTCCAACCGATCGTCTCTCTTCGGCAGGATAGCGCACCATCACTCGTACATCGTCCCGTCCCCGCTGGATGCGCTGGGCTTCCTCCCCGAAAAATCCCTGGCGGACCTGGCGGCCCAGGTCCTGCAGCGACAGGCCGAGTGACTCCGCTTTGGGCGTGATGTCCAATTTCAGCTCGGGCTTGCCTCCCCGAAAGGAATCGCTGATGTCGATCACACCCGGGTACTGGCTCAGCTTTTCCTTGGTCGCAACCGCCAACTGACGCAGCTTGTCAATTTCATAACTGCTGAGTTGTATATCGATGGCCTTGCCGCTTTGAATCAGATTCGTATTGAAGGTGAGCTCAACCGCTCCCGGAACGGGTCCGGCCAGTTCCCTCCATCGGGCCCCAATCTCACGACTGGTCATGCTCCTCGATTCCGAAGGAACCAATTCGATCATGACCTCCGCCCGGTAAGGGGTGGAATACCGGTTGGAGTCGCCCGATCGATTGCCGCGCTCGGACTGAGCCCGGTTGGGTTGTTCTCCCACAACGGTCAGGATATGACGGAACAGGGACCCGCCCGTCTGTTGCGTGATTTCCCGATCCAGTTGAAACGCAGCCTTCTCGATCCTCCGAATGGCCAGGGTGGTCACCGCGGCCGGGGTCTCCTGGGGCATGGTCAGATCGACAACCACGTAGTCGGATTCGATTTCGGGGAAGTAGGTGAAGCCAATCAGACCCCCGGCCACAAGACCCGCGGTCAGCAGCAGGGTCGCCACTGCCACGGCCAATGTCAGGTAGCGCCACTCCAGCACGAACAGAAACATCGGCCGGTAAACCCTGTGTATGAATTGGTCCAGACCGTTCCCGAAGAACCCGAAGAAGCCGTCCCAGACCCGGACCGGGAGGGACTTCCGTCGCCCTTCCCTGGGAGGACGATAGTGGGAAACATGATAGGGCAGGACCAGCTTGGATTCGATGAGCGAAAACATCAGGGTCGGGATGACGATGAAGGGTATCACCCGCCAGATCGGTCCGGCCGACCCCTGCACAAACAGCATCGGAGTAAAGGCCATGGCCGTGGTCAGCACGCCAAAGACCACGGGCACTGTGACTCGCTGCGTCCCCTCGATCGCCGCCGACAGACCCTTCCCGGTCGCTTCCTGCCTTGAAAAAACACTCTCTCCAACCACGATGGCATCGTCCACCACAATCCCCAGGACCATGATGAAAGAAAACAGGGAAACCATGTTGATCGAAACATCGAACACGGGCATCAGGGCCATGGTCCCCAGGAAGGAAATGGGGATGCCGATCGTCACCCACACAGCCAGCCGAAGACGCAGGAACAGGGTCAGAACCACAAAGACCAGCAACAGCCCTGTCAGGCCGTTCTTGATGAGCAGGTTCATCCGGCTTTCCAGGATGGAGGACTGATCCCCCCAGGTGGTGAGAGCGATGCCGTCCGGCATCCGATCCTGTGCTTCGACCACATACTCCTTGACTGCCCGGGCCACCTCCAGGGCGCTTTCATCGCCGACCCTGAAGGCCTGAACCATCACGCTCGGCTTGCCGTCGAGCCAGGAGAACTTGTCCGCGTCTTCGAACCCGTCGACCACCCGGGCCACATCGTCCAGTTGCAGGCGGCTCCCGTCCGGCCGGGTGAGCAGGGTCAATTTGGCGAACTCCTCGCCCCGGTAGGCCTGTCCCTTGGTCCGCAGAAGAATCTCTCCGGATTCAGCCTTGACCGACCCGCCCGGAAGATCGAGCGACCTTTGCCGGACGGCTCCCGCCACTTGATCGAAGGTCAGCCCGTGGCGTCTTAGATCCTCCTCGGAAACTTCTATCGATATTTCATAGAGTCGCGCGTTCCTCAATTCAACCTGGCTGAGCTCGGGAAGCAGCAACAAGTCATCCCGAACCTGCTCACCCAGCCGTTTCAAGGTCAGCTCGTCGGCATCCCCGGAAATCGAAACGAAGATCACCTGGTTTCGAATTCTGGCCTCTTCGATCACGGGTTGCTCGGTTTCCTCGGGAAAGGTATCGATGGCGTCCACCCTGGCCTTGACTTCGTCCAGGAGCGCTCTCGAGTCGTAGCCCGACTCGATTTCGATTCGCACTGTGCCCATGCCCTCGTTGGCCGTCGACAGAATCCTGTCGATACCTTCCAATCCCTGAAGCGCTTCTTCCACTCGGATACAGACGGCTTCCTCGACTTCTTCCGGTGCAGCGCCGCGATAACTCACCGATACCGAGATGACACCGACCGCGAATTCGGGGAAGACCTCCTTCTTCAGATCGGGAATCGTAATGGCGCCCGCCATGACGACCGTGATCATCAGCAGGTTGGCAACCACTCCGTTTTGGGCAAACCAGGCAATGAGCCCCTTCATTACACCTCCAGTAACACCCTGCGCCGCGGTCGCAATCAGACAGGATCCCGGCCTGCGGCCGAATCGTCCACGACTTCAACCCTCATGCCATTGACCGGCGTCTGAACCACGGACACACACACACGCTCTCCCTCGCTGAGACCGGAGGCGATCAACACCTGGTCGCGCTCGGCACGCAGGATCTCAACCGTGCGATAGTAAAGACGGTCGCTCTCATCCACTACCAGGACGTGATCGCCCCTCAGGACGGACCGCGGCAAGACAACCACGTCACTCACCCACTTCCCCCGAATTTCAGCCTCAACAAACATCCCTACTGCCAGCGGAGGACGACCTCGGTCACTGCCTCGACCATAAGGATCCTTGACCTCGGCGACGGCGTGTACCATTCGGGTGCGGGGATCGATCTCCCCCTCGGTCCGAAGAATACGACCCGTCCACTGATGCCTCTTCCCCGCAAACTCGGTGCTCAAAACGACTGTAGGGCCCCCTGCGGGCTGGGTTTGCCCCCGATAGGCAAGAGGCAGGTGAAGGTAAGCCAGCTGGTCATCGGGAATTGGCAAGCGTACCTCGGCAAAATCGACCCCGTAAAGTCGCGCCAGAGCGGCTCCGGGGGCTATGAATTGACCGACATCGACAGTCTCCGACCAGATCCGACCGTCGTAAGGAGCCTTGACCTCGGTGCGCTCCAGATCATACTCGGCATGTTCCAGGGCAGCTTCAGCCGCTGCCAGCGAAGCTTTCGCCTCATTGATCTGGGGTTCTCGCAATACCAGCGCGGTTGGAGGCCCGCTGCCCAGATTTTCCCATTCCTGCCTGGCCAACGCGGCTTCCTGCTCCTCGGTCGCCAGCTTGAGCTTGGCTTGTGCCACCGCGGCTCGGGCTCGCACCACCGCCAATTGATAGACCCTCGAATCGATTCGGAGAAGTACTTCCCCGTCGTTGAAGAAGCCGCCGGCAACCAGTGCCGGTGACACCCAAACCACTCGTCCCGAAACTTCTGCGGTCAACTGAGAGGTGGTTCTTGGCGCCACGGTACCCTCAGCGTGCACGGTCAACCGGCGACTCTCCGGTTTCACCTCCATGACGTGAACCAGCGGCAGCGAGATTTCCGGCGGACGCTGCTCCGGCTCGGGCTTGGCTCCTATGATCAACAGGGCGACATAGGCGCCCAGGGCCAATACCAAGATGGGAAGCCCGATCTTGAGTGCTAGTTTCATACCCACTTTCCTTAGGGATTACGGCTGATTCCAATTCCGACTGATAAGATATCCTTAGAAGCTCCCTCCCAGAGCCAAGTGCAGGTTGACCCGGTTGTCGAGCTGCAGGCGCCGGAGGGTCAGCAACTGGCTTTCCGAATCGATCGCCGTCCTTTGGGCAGCCAGCAAGGTAATGATCCCCGCCAGACCCGAGCGGTACCGCTGCTCGGCCAGATCCCGAGCAGCTACCGATTGTTCGGCGGCCTCCTCCAACGCCTGCCGCCGTCGTCGGATTACCTCTTCCGCCGCCAGGGACGCTTCCACGTCGTTGTAGGCAGCCAGAACGGCGCTCTCGTATCTGGCCGCCGCCTCTTCCGCCCGCGCCTGGTTGAGGGTAACTCCGGCCTTCAGTCTGCCCCGGTTGAAGACCGGCTGTACTACGTTTCCGATCAGAGACCACACCAATAATTCAGCCGACAGCAGGTTCCGCAACTGGTCGCTGGACGTGCCAAAAGTGGAGGTCAGGCTGAAACTGGGCCGGAGCTGCGCCTTGGCCTCGGCGATTCTGGCGTCGGCTGCCAGCAAATCCCGTTCGGCCGCCACCAGATCCGCCCGACGGTGGACCAGTTCGGAAGGCAGGCCGGTCGGGACTCGGTCGGGCCCCTTGGGCAGGTCCCTCCCCAACTCATGCTGGCCGTCCGGATAGTCGCCCATGAGGATTTGAAGCTGACGGACACTGCGATCTGCACTCTCGAGGCGCGACTGCAGCGCCGCTTCGGCGATTTTCAACTCGGCCAGGGCCAGGCGCAGATCCAGGGCGGGCCGGACACCGCCTTCAAAGCGAGCCCGAATGCGCCCGGCCGATATCTCGTAGCTCTCCACCGAAGATCGAGCCAATTCGAGTTGGCGGTGTGCCTCAATCGCTGCGAACCAGGCCCTGGTTGCCTGTGCCGACAGCGACAGGCGGGCCGCCGCCAGTTCCGCCTGGCGCGCCTGGGTGTTTGCCATTGCCGCCAGCTTTCCGGCCTTTACTTTTCCCCACAAGTCCGCCTCCCAGCCCAGATTGAGCGACAGACCCGTGCTGGAGAAAGTCCGGCTCAACACCCTCCCCTCCGCACCGGGCAAGCGAAGTCCCAAAAAGTTCTGCTTGCGGCCTCCCAGGTCGAAGCTTGCGTCCAGTTGGGGCAATTGGGCGGCCGCGGCGATGCGAGACTGTGCCTGGGCCGCTTCGATGCGAGCCGCTGCCGCTCGCAGGTCCTGGTTTCGTTCCAGGACTCTAGAGACCACCCCATCCAAACCCTCATCGCCAAAAGAGTTCCACCAATCGCCCTGGCCGGCAGCAGGAACCGCTTCCGCACCGGTCCAGGCATCGGGGACTTTCACGATCGAGGCTCGTGTAGGCCGTTGCAGAGATCGATTACAACCGGCAGTCCCGGCCGACAACGTAACCACGAGCAAGACACCGCAAACCCACCGACCGCGCCGGATCATCCCAAAACCTCCCTCTTGCCCTGCCCTGCCATTTCCGAAACTTCTGTTTGCGCCAGCGGGGCCTGCAATCCGGCAGTTGCGAACCGGGTCAGCCGCTCGATATTGGCCTCGACCTCGTTTCCTTCGCCGGCTTCGGCTCGCAATTGCCGCACGAATCCAACCTGCATCAAGGTGTGGACCATGGCTCCGATGACAAAGTGCATGCGCCACATGAGTTCGGTCCTGGGCAGCTCGGGAGCCGCCTGCTCGAATGCCGCCGAAAAACGTCGGACCACTTCCTGAAAAAGATCCACGAACATGGTCTGGAGCGGCCCCGAGGACTCGGAGTAGATCCGGCCGCAGAGCCGGGTGAAAGTCTCGCCCTTTTCCGCCTGCAGCCACAAGCGCAACGGTGGCCCCACCAGGATACGCACCAGCTCCTCCAGTTTGGGCTTTTGCGGCAGGGAGCGCGCGAGGAGATCGTCCAGCAGTCGCAACCGCTCGCGGTTGAGAGGATCGATACGGCGGACAAAGACTTCCTTGACCAGAGACTCCTTGGAACCGAAGTGATAGTGAATGGCAGCCAGGTTCACCCGAGCTTCCGCCGTAATGGTTCGGATCGAGACCCCGTCGATGCCAAACTCGGCAAAGAGTCGTTCGGCCGTATCCAGAATCTGATCTCGGGTGTCGGTTGGCAAGGGAAACTCACCTCAATCGAACGCAGAAATTAAATCATACGTTTGAAAGAACTGGAGTGTCAAGTTTCCTCCCGACCTTTTTCGGCGAAACCGCAGATGTGTGGACTTACCACGGGCAACGGCGCCTGAAACTCCTCCCACTTCAATTGGGAGAAACCGGCTCGGGCAATCTGCACCCGGGTGTCCGCATCGGGCCGGCAACCGTCGAGCACGGTGCTCCACACCGGACGCACCGCGCGCTGAAGCCGTCGCAGCCAACTGCCTGACGGCGCCGCAACGTGCTCCAGAAAGCAGTAGCGTCCGCCGGGCTTGAGCACGCGCAGGATCTCCTCCAGAACCGCCTCCACCCGATCCACCGAGCAAAGAACCAGGGTTCCGACCACGGCATCCACACTTGCATCCTCTAATTCGAGATCCTCTGCCACACCGATTCTCACGCGGACCGGCCGGTCCAGCCGAGCCGCTTCTTTCAGGATATAGGGGTGGAAGCAGGGATTGGGCTCGATGCCCGTCCACCGGACTTCTCTGGGCAGGTAGGGCAGATTGACGCCGCTTCCGGGTCCGATCTCCACGACCTCTCCGGAGAGATCACCGAGCAGGCCCCGCTTGCGCCCGGCCATCCAGCGCTCGTAGGGATCGGTTCCGTGAGCTATGGCCCAGGCAAAGGCACGGGCTTGCCAACTGTGCTCTCCGGCTCGACGCATGCAGCGAGTCTAGCACAGCGCCGAGTGGTGACCGTGCCCGGTGGCTGTGGTATCTTGATTCCGGCACATTCGGTCGTTTGGGTGGAAACCCATGGCAACTCGGCATCCCTTGGGAAATCTGCGACAGTTTCTGCAACTCCTGCGGCGGGAGAACCAGCTTGCGACCATCGAGGTCGAAGTGGATCCCTATCTGGAGGCCGCCGAGATCCATCGGCGAGTGATTGGGCAAGGCGGTCCCGCCCTGCTGTTCAAGCGCATCCGGGGAAGCCGGTTTCCGGTGGTCACCAATCTGTTCGGCACGGCGCGGCGCATCGAGCTGGCCTTTGGCAGGGGGCCCCAGCAACTGGTCCAACAGGTGGCCACTTTGGCTCAGACCCTGCTGCCACCCCGGTTGGGGCGCCTTTGGGGCCACCGCAACCTCGCCTGGGAAGCCCTCAAGCTGGGGACTCGCAGTGTTCAGCGGGGATCGGCGCTGGAATGCAATCAGCAGCCCGCGGACCTCTCCCGCTTGCCGATTCTGACCACGTGGGAAGAAGACGGCGGTCCCTTCATTACCCTGCCCCTGGTCTACACCCAGCACCCCGGCAATGGAAGTCACAACCTGGGAATATACCGTCTGCAGGTCTATGACACCCGATCCACCGGCATGCATTGGCAGATCCAAAAGGGAGGAGGATTTCACTACGACCTGGCCGAGGCCTCCAACGAGGCGCTGCCGGTCACGGTCTTCCTCGGGGGACCTCCGTCGCTGATCCTGGCTGCCATCGCTCCCCTCCCCGAGAACGTCGGAGAACTGATGGTGGCTTCCTTGCTGGGTGGCCACCGTATCCCCATGGTTCACCCCGAAGGCAGCCCTCACCCCTTTCCGGCGGAGGCGGAGTTTGTGCTGCAGGGGAGCGTCCCGCCACGTCAGAGACGCACGGAAGGCCCCTTCGGCGACCACTACGGCTACTACTCACCGGCCCACGAATACCCCGTCTTCCAGGTGGAGCGGCTGATGCACCGGCGGGACGCCATCTACCCGGCAACCGTGGTGGGCAAGCCGAGACAGGAAGACTTCTTCATCGGCGACTATCTGCAGGAACTGCTCAGTCCCCTGTTCCCCCTGGTCATGCCCGGAGTGCGGGACCTTTGGAGCTACGGAGAGACGGGATTTCATTCCCTGGCGGCGGCGGTTGTGCGGGAACGCTACGGCCGGGAAGCCATGACCTCTGCTTTCAGAATCCTGGGAGAAGGCCAACTCTCGCTGACCAAAATTCTGATGGCGACCGATACACCCATGGACCTGAGGAACTTCCCTGCCCTGCTGCAACACGTTCTGGAGCGCATCGAGTGGGAGACGGACTTCTTCGTCCTCTCCAACCTTTCCATGGACACGCTGGACAGTTGCGGACCGCAGATCAATCGGGGAAGCAAGGCCATCCTGCTGGGGATGGGAGCAGCCAAGCGCGAACTACCCCGGCAGTTTGTGGGCGAGGTTCCGGGCGGAGTGGGAGAAGTCGCCGCCTTCTGCCCCGGTTGCCTGGTGATCGGCGGATCGAGCTTCTCGGAGGAGCCCGGCCAACCGGAACGCCTGGTCCGCTGGCCCGACTTTCAGTCCTGGCCCCTGCTGATCCTGACCGACGACCCCTCCATATCCCAGGACTCCTCCCGCTTCCTGTGGTCGGTCTTCACACGCTTCGAGCCGGCCGCCGACGTCCATGCGGCTCAGACCACCGTGCGGCGCCATCATCTCTGCTACCAGGCTCCCATCCTGGTGGATGCCAGAATGAAGCCCTCCTATCCCCCCGAGGTCGCCTCTGCGCCTGACGTTGAACGAACCGTCGACCGGCGTTGGAGGGAATATTTTCCGAAGAGTGAGGTGAGAAGTGTGAAGTGAGAAGTTTGAAGTGAGAAGTTTGAAGTGAGAAGTGTGAAGAGTGGAGAGTGGAGGGACGTTTGCCGGGAATGGCCACAAAAGGCACAAAAACACAACTTGTGCCCTTTGTGCTTTTTGTGGTTAGACAGCATTTATCCCCAGATCGCACCCAGTATTAAAAAAGGCAAAACCTCAGGTTTGCGGGCAAGATGACCTGCCCCGCTGCGAACTTTGCAAAAAGCTCAACTCATCAATCCGTTTAAGTCTCCGCCTTCCCGACCTTCGGCAGATCCCACTTGAGTTTTCTCCAACCCCTTGGTGGCCCTTCGTGTCCCTTCGTGGATCCCGTTCGTGGATAACTCTTTTCCCCTTCGGTCAAGTCATCTAAACTATCGGACGTTGACCGCATGGGGCAGCTCCAGACTGCCTGGGCCCGCCTCTCCGGCAGGGCGATGAAAGGGATGAAATGGCTTTATTCGAGAAAAACGGCGGCGTCAGTCCGCAACAGGTGCTTCAAACCCTCAAGAGCATCCGGGACCCCGACCTGCAGGAAGACATCGTCGGAATGAATTTCGTGAAGAATCTCACCGTCAAGGGCTCCAGGGTCGCCTTCACCATCGAGTTGGCCAATCCTGCCTGCCCGGTCAAGGACCAGATCAAGGCGGAAGCCGAACGCCTGGTCGGATCGCTCGAGGGAGTCCGCTCGGTCTCCGTGGAAATGAGCTTCAAGGTGACTCGCCGGCAGGGCTCCCAGAGCCGAACCCTGATACCTGGGGTAAGCAACACCATCGCGGTGGCCAGCGGAAAGGGCGGCGTGGGAAAATCCACCGTCGCCGCCAATCTGGCTGCCGCACTGATGGAGTGCGGAGCCCGGGTGGGACTGATGGATGCCGATGTCTACGGACCCAGCCTCCCTACCCTGATGGGCTCCTCGCATACACCTCAGGTGGTCGGAAACCGGATCGTCCCGCCGGTAGTCCACAAGGTCAAGATGATATCCATGGGCTATTTTCTTCCCAAGAACGAGGCCGTGATCTGGAGAGGCCCCATGCTGCACAAGATGATTCACCAGTTTTTGGGAGAGGTGGAATGGGGGGATCTGGACTACCTGGTAATCGACTTGCCGCCCGGAACCGGGGATATCCAGCTCAGTCTGTGTCAGACCATCCCCCTGACGGGCGCCGTCATCGTCTCCACCCCTCAGGACCTTGCCCTCAAAGTGGCCTCCAAAGCCATCGCCATGTTCAAGAAACTCAATACGCCCATCCTGGGGGTGGTCGAAAACATGAGCTTCTACACCTGCGCTCACTGCGGGCGCCGGGACGATATTTTCGGTCACGGGGGCGCCAGCCAGGCCAGCCGTGAGATGGGCTTTCCTTTCCTGGGTGAGATTCCCCTGAGCAGCGAGATCCGGCTTGCCAGCGACAGCGGCGAACCCACGGTTCTGGGTCGCAGTTCCGGCCGTGAAGCCTTTCAGGCCATCGCCGCTGCCGTGGCCGCGCGGGTCAGCATCGCCAACCATGCCGCCGTTCAGACTCCGACCATCGAGGTCTGAGAGTGGTTCCTGTTTCCATCAAACTCTCGGCTCCTGGCGGCGTGGCTGTCAGGTGGAGCGACGGACATGCCTGCACCTATTCCTACGCCTTCCTCCGCCGGCGATGCCCCTGCGCCATCTGCCGCGACACTCCCCCCGTCGTCAAGACCGAGCCCGATCCCTTTCCGATCCTCGGAAAGGGCCCGATTGCCGCCACGGGAGCCACTCCCGTCGGCCATTACGCCATCCAGTTCCACTGGAATGACGGGCATGCCGACGGAATCTACTCCTACTCCTATTTGCGGGAGATTTGCCCCTGCGAAGACTGCCGGGGCGGAAAGACCTGACCTGCACTTCCCTCAGGCGAAAGCCTCTTCGATCACTTCTCCGCCGTTGATGGTGGCTCGCTCCGACCTGCCGTTGTGCAAATAGGTCAAGTTGAGATGGTTCAGGCCCAGCGCATGCAGGATGGTAGCGTGAATGTCGTGGACATGACAAGGCCGCTCAGCCGCCCGAAGCCCAATTTCGTCTGTGCTTCCTATCACCTGTCCGCCCTTGATTCCGGCCCCCGCCATCCAGATGGTGAATCCCCACGGGTTGTGATCTCGACCGTTTCCCTTTTCGTTGAAGGGAGTCCGTCCGAACTCGCCTCCCCATACCACCAGAGTCTCCTCGAGCAGGCCGCGAGCCTTCAGGTCAGCCAACAGTCCTGCAATGGGCCTGTCCGTGGACCTGGTCATCTTTGAGTGGTTGCCTTCCAGGTCTTCGTGGGCGTCCCAACCCTGACCGCTGCCCGAGTAACACTGAACGAATCGCACCCCCCTTTCGACCAATCGACGGGCCAGGAGACAGTTTCGGCCAAAGGTCGCCGTCCTTTCATCGTCCAGACCGTAGAGCCTCCTGGTTGCCTCGGATTCCCGGTTCAAATCGATGGCCTCGGGGGCTGCCGATTGCATCCGATAGGCCAACTCGTAGGAATTCAAACGGGCCTCCAGTTCAGTGTCCTCAGCCTTGTCGGCTGCATGGAACCTGTTGAGAGCCCTCAGGTAGTCCAGCTTGCTGCGCTGCTGTGCCTCCGTGATCCCGTCAGGAGTCTTCAGGTGGAAAATGGGTGATCCCTCCTTGCGGAATAGAGTGCCTTGATAGGAAGCCGGTAGAAACCCGGAACTCCAATTCTTGGGGCCGCCCACCACCTGTTTGACCTCCCTGAGCACGACAAATGCCGGGAGGTTCTGGTTGGCGCTGCCCAGACCATAGGTGGTCCAGGCACCTAAAGAGGGCCGACCGGCCAGGATCGAACCCGTATTCATTTGACAGAGCGCACCCACGTGGTTGATACCCTCTTGGTGGCAGGATCGGAATACCGCAATATCGTCGACGTGCCGGGCCATCCGGGCGTACCAATCGGAAACCCAGAGTCCACCTTCCCCGTACTGCTTCCAACTGCGCTTGGAGGGCATCAAGGTGTTGTTTGCCACACCCTTGTTGGCTGTAAAGGGACGGGCAAACGACTCGGGCATGGGTTGTCCCGCCAGCCGGTCCAACTCCGGCTTGGGATCGAACAGGTCGACGTGGCTCGGTCCCCCTTCCATAAACAGCCAAATGACCGATCGAGCCTTGCCCGGGTAGTGTGGTTGCCTGGCAGACGAAAAGCGGTTGCCTGGGACCGCTGCCGCATGGGCAAAGAAGCCGTCTTGGTCAAGAAGATAAGTCAAGGCAACGGAACCGAAACCGCTGCCCGCCCGGCACAGAAAATCACGACGGGAGGCCAAGGGCAGAATGTGAGGTTCCTTTTCAACCATTTTGAGCTCCTGAAACGGGGTACTGGTGTCCTGTCTCAGAAACAGGATTACCGTCTCCCTCCAGCACCCGACGGTCTCTTTCCGGATGTCCTCCCGGCAGCGGCCCTCCTCCCACACTGGGGGGCGTGTTCGCTTCTGCTAGTGCCGATAGGTAAACTCGTTTGAATTGATGATCATGTGACAAAAATCGACCAGTGTCGCCGCGTCTGCCGGATCGACGTTATAGGGACGCATCAAGGGCAACACCAGCTTTTCCCCCTCTTCGGCATGCCCTGCGATGACCCCATGATGGCGATGCAGGAAATCCAGGGCCGTGTCCTTCTCTTCGCTCGTCGGGTGCCGTGAATAGGCCAGGCGATAAGCCATGTCGATTTGGGCAGCAGGGTCGAAACCCGCCGCGAAAAGCAACCGGCCCGCAAAAGCTCGAGCCCATTCGAGCACCACCTCACTGTTCATCATGGTGAGCGCTTGCAGCGGGCTGGTCGTAATGTCCCGGCGCGGACAACTTTCGTGAGTGTCCGGCAGGTCGAAGGTCTCAAACATCGGATAGCGCGTGTTGCGGCGAATGAACACATAGAGACTGCGGCGATTGCGCTCCGCAGAGTCTTGGGTTGTTTCCCAATTGGCCTTCATGCCCGGGGGAATCGGGGGAAAGACACTGGGGCCACCCATTTCCGGATTCAACAACCCGGAAACTGCCAGTGCCGCATCGCGGATGATTTCTCCTTCCAGGCGCTGCCGGGGAAAACGCCACAACTGTTTGTTCTCCGGGTCGATTTTGGCTGCAGCCTCACGATAGAGGGAAGCCTGTCGATAGGTATTCGAGTTGAGGATGAGGCGGTGCAGGTGCTTGATGCTCCAGTTGTTTCGGATGAACTCCGTGGCCAGCCAGTCCAGCAACTGCGGATGACTGGGCAATCCGCCCGAAAGTCCCAGATTGCTGGGAGTATCGACGATACCTCGACCGAAGTGGTAGTGCCAGATCCGGTTCACCATGACGCGGGCCGTCAAGGGATTGTCCGGATCGGCGATCCAGTTGGCTAATGCCGTACGCCGACCCGTGGACTCCATCCCTTCCGGCGCCACAATTTTGGCCGGGCCGGGATCGAAGAGTGTGGGGAAACCGGGTTCTACCTCTTCCCCGCTTGCATCGTAAGCGCCCCCGGAGAGGATAAACGTCGGGGGCGCCTCGCGGCCCGCGTCCGCAATGCCGATACCGATCGGCAACTCACCCGGGTGCAAATCCGAAAATTTGTCGAGTCGCGACTTGAGTTCCTTCCAATGTTTCTTCTCCTCATCCTTCAGTTGGTTGACCACAGACCGGGTCGGTGCGTGATAGAGATAGGAACCTGGGTCCAAAAAGGCCTGCATCTTGTAATACATCAGCCACTGGAAGGGCGTCCGATTCTCGGAGGGGCTTGAGATCGCCTCCTTGATTGCATCCGGATATCTTGCAATCAACTCGTCGAGAATCTCCTTGCGCTTGGGTTCTTCAAGGGCCGCCATTTCCCGGCGAATCGAGGCGGTCTCTTCCTCCCACGCCGCAAGTTGACGGCGATGCCGATGGGCAGTTTCCCGGGAGGCAAGCACGATATCGTCCCTGGCCCGGACATTGGCAAAAAAGGCCTGCAGCCGGTAGTAGTCCGCCTGCAGGAGTGGATCGAATTTGTGGTCGTGACAGCGCGCACACTCATAGGTGAGTCCCAGGAAGACCCCACCCACCACGGAGGTAATGTCATGGAGTATTTCCTGTCTCCTCTGCACCAGGTTGCGGGCATTGTGCTCATCGGGATAGAGGCGGTTGAACGCCGTGGCCAAACCGGCATCGGGATCGTTCGACCATAGCTCGTCACCGGCGATCTGCTCGCGCACGAAGCGGTTATAAGGCTTGTCGCCGTTGAATGATCGAATCAGATATTCCCGGTAGCGCCACGCATTGGGACGGGTTTGATCCGACTTGAACCCTTCGCTGTCGGCGTAACGAGCCAGATCGAGCCAGTGGCGGGTCCACCGCTCCCCGTAATGAGGGGAGTCCAGGAGCCGGTCGACAACTCTCCCAAGAGCCTTGGAGGATTGGTCTGCCAGAAAAGCGTCGACGTCTTCGGGCATGGGAGGCAAACCAATCAGATCGAAATAAGCACGGCGCAGAAGAGTCACCCGGTCGGCCGGCGGGGACGGATCCAAGCCCTTGGCTTCCAGCCCGGCCAGCACGAAGGCATCGATTGGAGTTCGAACCCAGTCGGAGTGGCGAACCGCCGGCAATTCCGGACGCTGAACTTTCTGAAAAGCCCAGTGTTTCCGCTGATGCGGACTGAAGAGCTCATCCGCCAATTTCCCTGACCAGGCGGCACTCAACGCCAGCGGCGAAAGCAGACACACCAATGCCGCCAAAGGCCGAATGGGAACCTTTTTCTTCCGCTTCACCCAACAATCCTCACGCCGACTCGGGAGTCGAGATCCTGTGATCTCTATCTTCGATGAATGACCGAAACCTACCATCGGTCCCGCCGCGTGTCAAACATTCGTCCCTCGAGGAGTTTTCCCGCTGGCTGTCAACCGCCCGTTCGTTTCAGTCTCGCGATGGTCTCCATGTGATGGCTATGCGGAAACAGGTCCACGATCTCCAGGGATTCGATCGCGTAGCCCCTGCCCAGAATGATTCTCAGATCCCTGGCAAGGGTGGAGGGATCGCAGGAGACGTAGACCACCCTGGAAGCCCTCAGGTCGGCGACCCTCCCGACAGTGGTCTTGGGGATTCCGGTTCGAGGCGGGTCCAGCAGAACCAGGTCGACCTCCTCCAGGTCCCGACGGCGGTCTCGCAGAAAGGTATCAAGGTCTCTGTGAAAAATGCGGCAGTTGCGGCGCCCGTTCCTACGGGCGTTCGCTTCCATATCCAGGATGGCCGCGGCGTTTTGGTCCACTGCCCACACCAGTTCGAACGTCTTTGACAGCGGCAGGGTGAAGAACCCCACTCCACAGAAGAGATCGAGGGCGCGAGATCCTGCCAGACCCTGCGTTGCCCGTCGGCTCAAGGACTCCAGCATGCATTCGTTGATTTGAAAAAAGGATCCACGGCTCACCCGGAATGTCCAATTTCCCACCGTCTTGTGGACAAAGCCGGGCCCCGACACCCGAAGCGTGCGCTTCTGCGATCGGGACACGTAGAGGCTCACGGGCCGACTTTCCCAGTCGAACCCAGCGGCCAGCAGATCTCGCCTGAGGGTGGAAAGGTTTTCGGCGCCCGGCATCACCTTCAGGTCGATCAAGGCTTCCTCTCCATCTCCCTGGAAGATCTCAACCTCGCTCAGACAGCCCACCGTCATTGGCGAGCGCTCCAGGAAGGCCCGCAGATCGGGAAGGATCGCCCACAGCCCGTCCAGGGCGATCCGGCACCGGTCGACTTCCACTACCCGGTGGGAAGCCCGTTCGAAAAATCCCCAGGAGACTCTCCCGTTTCGAGCCAGGACCTTCAGTTGCAAGCGATTCCGGTAGGCCGAGTCAGGGGAAGGAATCCGCACGATTCCGCTGTGGGAACCGCCAATGCGACCCACCCGCCGCAGAGCGTCGGTCAAGATTTCCGTCTTGCTGTCGAGCTGTCGGGGAACTGTCATTTGCTGGAAATCGCATCCCCCGCACCGACCAAAGTAGGGACAGGGAGGCGTCTGCCGATCGGGGGAGGCTTCGATCAGCTCACCGTCCAGCACTTCAAGGTAGCTGCCACGGTCGGCCGCCTGCTTGACCAGGACACGATCACCGGGGACTACCAGCGGGAGAAAGACCGCCTTCTTTTCAAGAAAGGCAATTCCCTTGCCACCCGGGATCATTCGCTCGACCGTGACCTGAAAGGTCTTCATGGCCGGTTAACCCGCATTTCTCACCAGGTCGCTGGACTCACAATGAAAGGTCATTTATTTTCAGCAACTTGGTGGTCCGATTGGGACGCCTTGCGGTTACACACGGTGCTGGGCGCGCCCTGGCTTGTCCTTTTCCCCTCAGCGCATCCATGCTCGCTCGACCGTAGTGGCGGCTACGCTCTTCGCTCTCGAGCACGCGCTGAGGGGAAAATTCCTGCGCCACGATCACGCCCCCTGGTGAGAAAGGCGGGTTAATTGAGGGGGAGGTAAAAGAGGCTCAGCCGCGGAACGCCAAATTCCTGTAGGAGTTTCTTGCGCATCAACTTGCCTTCCAGCATGGCAATGTGCTCGGCCTTCAAGCCCCGCTTGTTCCGTTGGATCTCCCGCCGAGTCTCCTGCTTCGCTTCCAGCAGAGACTCTTCGCTTATACCCGAGGAGATGGCCGCCAGAATGCGTTCTTCCAGGGTATTCAGCTTCAGTTCCAGCGCCTCATAGTCCAGCGACCGGGATGCTTGGATTTCCAGCATGATCTCGTTCAGCGAGTCGACAACCGTCCCCACCACGGTTTCCAAGGCCGGCAGCTCAACCGCTTTGGAACGTCCCGGGAGCGCCTCCAGTTGGCGACGGGCGCTTTCGAGCAGTTCCAGCAACTGCGATACTTCCAAATCTCCTTCGGCAGCTTGGGCTGCCGGCTCGTGGCGACCGGCCCGACTCTCATTCCGGCGCTCGTGTTCAGCCAGAATGGCCTGCGTACAGTAGGCGAGGCTGTTCACCCTTCCCACCACCCTTCGCCTCTTGGAGCGCTTGTCGAAAGCCCGGTCCACCCCGCGCAGCACCACCTCCAGGGGGACGCCGGCCTCTCGCAGGGATTCGATCAGGGACCAGTCCAGAGGCGATAGGGGACGGGCCTGCCCGCGCCGCTTTTGGAAGTGCTCCTCGATCTCGGTAAAGTAGTTGAAGTAATTTTCCATGGCGCAGGGGACACGGGCGTCTCCCGGCAGGGCAGCTCCCGGTACTCACCGAGGAAAGTTTTTCTCGTGGATGAGGCGCAATCCATCCAGCGTCAAGTGGGAATCGATATGTTGAATATGGCGGGTGCCGGACCCGAAAAGAGCGGCCTGACCACCCGTGGAAACCACCGTGGTTTCAGGACCCAACTCCCCAATCATGCGCTGCAGGATGCCGTCAACCAGGCTGACATACCCGTGATAGAGGCCCGACTGGATACTGGCGACCGTCGAGGTGCCGATCACGTTGACAGACGGCTTGACCTCGACTCTGGGAAGTCGGGCTGTTCTGGTGAACAGCGCCTCGGCTGCGATCACCGGGCCGGGACTGATGACCCCTCCCAGGTACTCTCCCTTACTGGAAATCGCGTCGAAGGTGGTGGCTGTCCCAAAGTCCACCACGATGCAGGGTCCCCCGTAACGATGAAAGGCGGCTACCGCATTGACGATCCTGTCGGCCCCCACGTCCGAAGGTGGATCGTAGAGGATGGGCATTCCGGTCTTGACGCCCGGCTCGACAAACAGGGGGGCAACCTTGAAATACTTCAAGGCTGTCTGCTCCAGCACGGTGTTGAGCGGAGGAACCACCGATGCAATCACGATATCCGAGATGTGGGTAAAATCGATGCCCGCCAGACTGAAGAGGTTCCTGATCAATATTCCGTATTCATCCGCGGATTGACGCTCCTTGGTTTCCAGGCGCCAGTCTTTCCTCAGCGTGGAGCCCTCGTAGATTCCCAGCCAGGTATTGGTGTTGCCGACGTCGATGACCAGCAGCATATCCGCTTTGTCTCCTGACACCCTGCCTATTCAAGAATGGGGCCCGCAATTTTCACCGGGCCGATTCATACATCATGAGCCTTTTGCAATATTCGCCAGCGGAACGTTCACCGGAAATGGCCACAAAAGGCACAAAAACACACATTGTGACTTTTGTGCTTTTTGTGGTTAGACAGCTTTTTTCACCAGTTCGCACCCGATATTGAAATAGGCAGAACCTCAGGTTTGCTGGCAAGATGACCTGACCCGTTGCGGATTTTGCAAAAATCTCATCATGAAAAAGATTTTAATTGCAGTCGTTTATCGGACCTAATTTAAAGGTTTGTAGTTACAGAATGCACCGAATGTGCCGAGATTGATTCTTCTGGCCGGCACTACCATTGAACCACGTCCCCGGCCAGGACTTCTTCCACGCTGCCGTCCTCCCGTTTGATTCGCAAGGCTCCCTGCTCGCTAAGGCCGGCAGTGGTCCCCCGAAGGGAGCGGCCGTGGTTCGAGACCAGGACCGGGCGGCCCCGGACGGACGAAGACGATGCCACCCAGCGCTCCAAGAGAGGTCGGAGTCCCCGGTCCAGGAATACCAGGTACAAGGCTTCCAGGCGGTTCAACAAGGCCGCCACCAGCCTCGGCCTGTGGATGGGACCACCCGCCGCTTGCTCCAAGGTTGAAGCCCGACCGGCAATGGCATTGGGAAGAGAGGTCCCGTTGACGTTGATGCCGACTCCTACGATAACGAAATGGATCTTCCCGGGATCGGCATTCATCTCCGTCAGCACTCCGCAGCACTTTCCGCCGCCGGTGAGCACGTCGTTCGGCCACTTGAGGTCGGTGGAGATTCCGGCAACCTCCCCAATAGCCTGACCGGCCGCCAGCCCCACCACCAGGTTCAAGCCGGGCGCCTGCGCCGGATCCACGTGGGGGCGCAATACCAGCGAAAGGAGGATGTCCCTGCCCTTGCGAGACAACCAGGTTCTGCCCAGACGCCCTCGCCCGCCGGCCTGCTCTTCGGCCACCACCACTGTCCCTTCGGCTGCCCCGGCCTCGGCAAGGCGCCGGGCGGTGTCGTTGGTGGAGTCGACCCTCAGGTAGTGGTGAAGCCTCTGACCCAGCCGGTTGGTGGAGAGATGCGGTCGAACGCGGGAGGCAACCGGCATATCCGCAGCGGCCGGCAGCCCCACCCGCCCATCCGAGTCTACCTCCAAAGACAGACCCTCCGTCTGGAGCGTGGCCAGCACTGCCGACAGCTCGGACGGAGACATATCCGTGGAACGGGCAAGCTCCGCCAGGGACCAAACCTCGCCGGCTGAACCCGCCAGCAACTCGACAAGTCGACCGAGCTGCCGACCGCTGGATGGAAGTTCCCTCATCGTCCGCAGGGACTGGCTAGCTGCAGCTCCAGGCTGATATCCGCCGCCTTCGCGGAGTGCGTCAAGGCGCCCACCGAGATGAAGTCCACTCCGGTTACGGCATAGTCCCTGATATTGTGCAGATCAATGCCACCGGAGACCTCCAAGAGAGCCTGCCCCCGGGCCCGGTCGACGCACTCTCGTACCTGTCCCGGAGTCATGTTGTCCAGCAGAATGGCCTCCACCCCAACCCTGAGGGCCTGCTCCAACTCCTGAAGATTGGACACCTCCACCTCGATCCTTTGCGGAGTGCCCGATCCGGAGCGAATCCTGGAGACGGCCGCTTCGATTCCGCCCGCGGCCCGGATGTGGTTCTCCTTGATCAGAATCCCGTCATAGAGACCGAAGCGATGGTTCTTCCCCCCTCCCATGGCAACGGCATACTTTTCCAGGAAACGCAGCCCGGGGGTAGTCTTGCGCGTATCCAGGACGGAAATCCCGCTGCCCTCCACGGCGCCAACCATGGCCCTGGTCAAGGTCGCGATGCCGCTGCACCGCTGCAGGAAGTTGAGCGCCACCCGCTCCCCACCGAGCAGCAGCAACGCGGGCCCGCGGACCGTTCCCAGAAGGCTTCCCATGGCCACTCGGTCGCCTTCTCCAAAAAATGCCTGAGAAGCAAACCGGTCCGAGAGGAGGCGAAAAGTCTCAGCCACCACCGGCCATCCTGCCAGGACCAGATCCTCCTTGGCACGGAAATCTCCTCGAGCCTGCAGAAATGGATCGACGGTGAGCCGGCTGGTGACATCGCCGGCTCCGCGGTCCTCCGCCAACGCCTGGGAGACTATGGGTGTCAGCTTCTGGGAATCCAGTTGCAGCATGGCGGGAAGGCGCTTGAAGACATTCAGCGCAGGGGCCCTCGTCTCGGCTGCTTACAGTTGATTCCGATACTCCCTCAACTTGCCCAGCTTCTCCTGAAACTGGATGAGACGATTGCGATTGAGTTCGACGACTTTCTCCGGTGCGTTGCTCATGAAGGCCTGGTTTTGCAGCCGCTGCCGGATCGGTGTCATCTCCCGCTCCAACTTGAGAATCTCCCTTTCGATCCGCCCCTTCTCCACTTGTAGATCGATCAGTCCCGCCAGCGGAATCTCAATATCCACTTCTGAAGCCACCGAGCGAGCCGAATGGTCTTCCCGGCCAACCGCGGCCACCACCTCGACCCGATCGCAACGGGCCAGATTGAGGACATAAGGCCGGCTCTCCAGCAGGAACGAGCGGACTTTCGGCTCCGAACTGGCCAACCGAACCGGGATTTTTCGCCCGGGGTCCAGGTTGATCTCGGCTCTGAGGTTTCGGATCTTGGTGATGACGTCCTGCAGCATGCCGACTCGGGCTTCAGCCTCGGAGTCGACCCAGGCCGGGAAGCCCTCGGGATAGGACTGGACGGCAATGGAGAGCCCCTTGTGCGGCAACCGTTGCCAGATCTCCTCGGTGATGAAGGGCATAAAGGGATGCATCAGCCGAAGAGACTGATCGAAGACGACCAGCAGCACCCGGTAGGACAGTTGATCCTCGGGATGCTTTTCCCGGGCGACGATCTTGGGCTTTACAAACTCGATATACCAGTCGCAGAGCTCTCCCCAGAAAAAGTGGTAGATGGCGTGGCTGGACTCGTGAAACCGATAAGCCTCCAACCCCTCGTTGACCTGGCGTGTGATGCCGGACAGCCTGGAAAGAATCCATCGGTCCACCTGGGACAGCTCCTTCCACCTCCGGGAAAGCTCTTCCATCTCGTTTCTGACATCGAAGTCCGGAGGCAGCTGGGCTCGAATGCTGTCCAGGTGCAGGGTGACCAGTCGGAAAGCATTCCAGACCTTGTTGGCAAAGGCCCGATGGCTGAGGATCTTTTCTTCGGAGAGGCTGATGTCGGTGCCCGGGGCGGCCATGATGGCCAGGGTGAAGCGAACCGCATCGGTACCGTACTGTTCCATCAGGTCCAGCGGATCCACCACGTTGCCCTTCGACTTGCTCATCTTCTTCCCTTCGGCATCCCGCACCAGGCTGTTGATGTAGACGGTCCGGAAGGGGACGTCCCCGGCAAACTTGAGCCCGGCCATGATCATGCGAGCCACCCAGAAGAAGATGATATCGAATCCGGTGATCAGGACGGAGGTCGGGTAGAACTGTTGCAGGTCCCGGGTCTGATCGGGCCAACCCAGGGTCGAAAACGGCCAGAGGCCCGAGCTGAACCAGGTATCCAGCACGTCGGTCTCCGGCGTCAACTCCCGGCTGGAGCAACGGACACACTGCTTCGGTTCCTGCCGGGCCACATTGACCTCTCCGCAGCTCCGGCAGTGCCAGGCGGGGATGCGGTGCCCCCACCACAGTTGCCGGGAGATGCACCAGTCCTTGATGTTTCGCATCCACTCGAAATAGGTCTTGGACCAGTTGGCCGGAACAAATCGGATTCGGCCTTCCTCGACGGCCCGGATGGCCGGTTCGGCCAAGGGCCTGGTCTTGACGAACCACTGGGTGGACAGGAGAGGCTCTATCACATCCTTGCAGCGATCGCACTGCCCCACGCTGTGGGCATGGTCTTCCACCTTTTCCAAAAGGCCTTGCCGGTCCAGTTCCCTGACCACGGCGGCCCGGCAGTCCAAACAGTCCAAGCCCTGAAAATCGCCCGCCGCATCGGTCATCCGTCCATCCTCGTCCAGCACCGAAATCTGTTGCAGGCTGTGGCGCAGTCCTATTTCGAAGTCGTTGGGATCGTGGGCCGGCGTGACTTTCACCAATCCGGTTCCGAATTCGGGATCCACAAAGGAATCGGCCACAATTGGAATCTCACGGTCGACCAATGGCAGCCGCACCACCTTGCCGGCAAGCCCCTGATACCGCTCGTCCTCGGGGTTGAAGGCCACCGCGGTATCTCCCAGCATGGTCTCCGGCCGCGTGGTGGCCACCGAGAGCAGACGCTCTCCGTCCGCCAGGGGATAACGCAGGGTATACAATCTCCCCTGCGTCGGCTCTGCATTGACCTCCAGGTCGGAAAGCGCCGTACGGCAACGAACGCACCAGTTGATCAGTCTCTTGCCCCGGTAGATGAGTCCTTCCTCATGGAGCCGCACAAAGACTTCTCTCACTGCCCTGGACAGCCCTTCATCCAGCGTGAATCTCTCTCGTGTCCAGTCACAGGAGCCCCCCAACCGGCGCAATTGCTTCAGAATGGTGTTGCCGCTCTGCTCCTTCCATTCCCACACTCGCCGTTCGAAGGCCTCCCTCCCCAATGCCTGGCGGGAGGTCCCCTCGGCTTCCAGTTGACGTTCCACCACGTTCTGGGTGGCTATGCCGGCGTGGTCGGTTCCCGGTAGCCAGAGCGTGTTGTACCCTTGCATCCTTCGCCAGCGGACAACGATGTCATGCAGCGTGTAAACCAGCATGTGCCCCATGTGCAGAGAACCCGTCACATTGGGTGGAGGAATGACGATCACGAAGGGGGGTCGGCTGGATTCGGCATCGGCTACGAAAAGGCGCTCCCGTTCCCAGAACTTCATCCAGCCCGGCTCAACCGATTGGGGATCGTACGTTTTTGAAATTTCCATGCTGATGACTCGGACCGGCAGGGGTATTGCGAACCCTCGATTCTCGCTGGGCCGCAGGCAGGCTATTGTAGCGCCGTCCCTTCAAAAGTGAAGGGAAAACACCGGTAACGGGAGGGGATGGATTGCCCGGCAGATGGGGTCTGGCAGGACGCCGGCGGGGCGCCTCCAGCTATCCCGGAGTCAGTCGCCTGCCTACTCTTCGGAACCGGAATCCGGGGAGGCCGACTCGTCGCCCTTCTCTCTTTCGGGACGGGTGACGATCTCGATACCGAGTGATCCACTGGGGACAGCGGTTGGAGCACCGGGTGCGGGAGCGGGAGTGGTAATGTGATCCGCGGGGCCACCCGGCTCCAGGTTGATTTGCTCCGGTCCCAAAAGCAGAGCCGGGCGTTCGGCCTTGCGCGCCTGGGAGACATCGGGCCTCCTGCTAAAGAGCGTTGCGAACCGCCCCATCAGGGACCGCTTGGTTTCATTATTCAGGTCTTCCTGGGCGCGTGCCAGGGCCACCGGGTCGACGTCGGGAATGGGAAGGCCCAGCTTCTCCAGCTTTTTTCTGGACTCGCCTTCAAACTCGCTGAGCGGGTGATACCGGACCACCAAGCCGTAGTAATACCCGGCCGCCACGATGTTCTGCTGACGTTCACGCACCCGGCCCAGGACGTAGAGAACCTCATCCTGCCGGCTGAAATCGGCGTACTTGATGGCCGTTGCCGCGCGATTGAAGGCCCCCCTGTAGTTTTTTCGAACGAACTCGTGCTTGGCCACCCCAAGGTCACCCACCGCCAGGACCTCTTCAACCTCCCGCAGGTACTGGCGCGCTTCATCCACGAGCGGGCTCCCGGGGTGTTCCGCGATAAAGGCCTGGAATTCCTTTTGGGCGGCCCTGGCCTGGGTGGCGTCCCGATTGGGTTTCTCCATCTGGCGATAGTGCGTCAGCGCAATGCGCATCTGGGCGTCGTCAAGTTCCTCGCTGGTGGGGAAGAAGGTCTTGAAGTCCTCATATTCGGCCCTGGCCTGGAGCAGCCCCGAGGTTCCTCCCTGCTTGAAATAGGAATCCGCAATGGCCAACTTGGCCCGTTCCTGGTATTCACTGTCGGGGTAGGTGTTCAACAGGTTTTGGAAAACCAGGCGGCCCACGTCGTAACGACCCTTGGCCACATCCTGCAGGCCTTTTTCGTAAAGAATCTTGTCGGGCTCAGCCCCCCCGTCGGGGGTGATGACCTCTCCCTTTTTCCCTCCGAAGAAGCAACCCGAAAAGGTCAAGCTGAGCACAGCCAACCAAGCTAACGGTCTCCGACTTATCATGAACTCCTCCAGGAACGTCTCCTGATTATCTCACTCCACCCTGACCGCTTTCGACACAATCGGCCGAGCGATCGATCATTTGTCGGACCACGGCGCCAGGGTCCGGCGAGCCGAATATCTGGGAACCGGCAACCAACACCTCCGCACCGCTCCTGACCAACGCGCACAGGTTGTGGAGGCTTACCCCCCCGTCCACTTCTATTTTAACGGATAGTCCCTTCCGATCAATCATCTTTCGAAGCTCCTCGATCTTCCGCAAGGAGTAGGGGATGAACTTCTGGGCCCCGAAGCCGGGATTGACCGACATGATCAGCACGAAATCGACCAGGGACAGGACATTGTCCAGGACCGACAGCGAGGTGGCCGGATTCAGAACCACTCCGGTCGACAATCCGAGGGAGCGAATCCGGTTGAGGGTGCGGTCCAGGTGAGCGCAGGCCTCGCTATGGACCGAAATCCAGTCGGCTCCCGCATCGGCAAAGGCCTCGACATAGGCATCCGGGTTCTCGATCATCAGATGGACATCCAGGGGCAGCCGGGTAATCTTTCGGACGGACGCCACTACGGGTGGGCCCAAGGTAATGTTGGGCACAAAGTGGCCGTCCATGACGTCCAGATGAAGGAGATGGGCACCGGCCTCTTCCACGGTTTGAACCTGCTCTCCCAGAGCGGCAAAATCCGCGGACAGAATGGAGGGTGCAATTTGAATCATCGGCCTATCGGGCCACCTCGAAGTCGACCGAGGCTGTTTCCAGAACGATGTCGCCGGCCGCCGGGCTGTGTTCCAACACGGTCCCCGGGGCCAGGCCGGGAAGGCTCTGGTAGTGGACTTCTCCCAACTCGATGTCCCACAGGGCCAAGGTTCGGGAGACCTCACCCAACTGCTTGCCCACCAGATCGGGCATCAGGTAGGCCACCCTGGTCCGGCCGGCCGAGACCAACATGTTGACCGTGGGCGATCGGGTCTCCTGCTCCCCGGGCAGGGGAAACTGGGACAGCACCAGGTCCTTTTCCGTGCTGTCGGAGCTGATGGTCGAGGTGAAGCCCGGCGTGAGTCCCCTCTGGAGAAGCTGATAGCGTCCGGCCCTCAGCGTCTTGCCGCGCAAGTCGGGAACCTGGATGCGCCGCGGCCCCAGGCTGACCAGCACCTTGACGGTGCCCAGGTTCTTGAGGCGGCTCCCCTCCACCGGGCTCTGAGTAATGATTCCGTCCGGGGGCACATGGTCATCGAATCGGTGTCCTCTCACTTTGAGGACCAGTTGCGCACTCGAAATCCGTCGACCTGCCTCCTCCAGGGAGCGACCCACCACGCCCGGAACCGTGACTTCACTGCCTCGAATGGCCAGACGCATGGCTGTCAAGCAGCTCAGCAAGGCAGCGCTGATGAGCACGCCGGCCAGGAAGAGCATCCGCAGAAATCCGACCAGCTTTCTGCGGCCCCTGCGCTTCGGCGGACGATCACGGTCGAACACGGCGAAAATTTACCACAGCCACGACCAGGCTTCAACAAGGCCTGCAACCGCCCGCCTGACCGCCAATGACCGATGCGGAGCTCAGCCTGGTTGTAAAGCGGGCGCCACACCGATGTTTCCAGACCTTCCTTGGCCGTGGCGCTGAAATTTACTATTTTTTTGAACATCGATGCACAGGATGCACAGGACTAACAGGACGAAGGGTTGCTGCACAGGGGGTTGACCGGCGAGACGATTCGACGGGGAGTTACGGATGCCCCGGACTGCCGGCTGGCCATTTCCTGAAAAAATCCTGTGCATCCTGTGCATCGATGTTAATGATTCATTCCAAAGATGCCCGGAATTGCAGGACGCGGGACTCCCCAAGGCAATCCTGTATATCCTGTTCATCCATGTTAATTTACTGGAAAAAATCGGGGTAAGCTGCGACTCTGTTTCAGAACCGTTGCGCTGTGCCGGGGCTGAACCTCTCGCCAGCTCCAGCGGCCGGTTGACGCCCGGGAGAAGAGCTCCTATGGGGAAGAAAGATGGACTCATGGTCGGTGTGGACCTTGGGGGGACCAGCATGACGGCGGTGGCGCTGGATGGCCGGGGCCGCGTGCTCGCCTCCAGGAAGAGGTCCACTTGTCCCGAACTGGGTCCCGAGGGCGTCAACCGGAGAATTGCAGCAACCGTCCGCAAGCTCCTGAAAGACCTGGGAAAGAATTCGAAACGGGTTCAGGGAATCGGGATTGGAGCTCCGGGAACCGTGGACCCCGAGAGGGGGGTGGTGCTCTATGCTCCAAACCTGAATTGGCAGAACCATCCGCTGGCGGAATCACTCAGCCGACTCCTGAGGCTGCCGGTGACCCTCGACAACGACGTCAACGGGGGCGCGGTCGGCGAGCATGCCCTCGGTTCCGGACAAGGCGCCGTAAACCTGGTGGCAATTTTCGTCGGAACCGGTATTGGCGGCGGCATCATACTGAACAACCGGCTCTACCACGGAAGCCACGGCGGGGCCGGAGAGGTAGGTCACATCAAAATCCTTGCAGAAGGGCCTCTCTGCGGGTGCGGGCGCGAGGGCTGCGCCGAAGGATTGGCCAGCCGCACGGCCATGGAGCGGGACATGCGTCAAGCCGTCGATTCGGGGCGGACCAGTCTGGTTCCGGACATCATGGCCAGAATGGGTCGGGAGCGAATGACCAGCCGGGTGATTCAAGAGGCGCTAAGGGAGGGAGACCCCCTCATGCGGGAAATCCTGCAACGGGCCCAGCACTGCCTGGGGCTCCTGGTGGCAAGCCTGGTCAACCTGCTGGACCCGGATTGCGTGGTGATTGGCGGAGGCATCGCAGATCGGTTGAAGGATGAGTTCCTGGAGCCGATTCGTGCGACGGCCACCCGGCACATTCTCCGGGCGCCACACCTGGAGCCCGTCAGAATCGTGCCCTCTCGACTGGGCGACCACGCCGGCGCCGTCGGTGCAGCCGTGATTGCCTGGAACCGGCTGGCAGGCATCAACCCGGCCGATCCCTGAAATTCCCCAATGGCCGCACACCGGACTTGGAACCCTCACAGCGCCCCCACCACACAATTTTGCTTCGGAAGCCGGCGCGGTTGGCGCTAGAATCCTGAATCATGCTTCAGGTCTCAGTCGCAGCACCCTGCAACGGCTCTGGAAAAACATCGCTGCTGCTGGCTATTCTGCAGGCGTTCCCGGGCGCTTTTTCAACCGCCAAGTTCACCACCATCTATCGGGACGAACAGTTCTGCCCGGTCGGAAACAGCGGCTGCCCCTGCCATCGCCTGGAGGGGAGCTTTCTACTGTGCGAAGACCCCAGTGTTCTGGCTCAACCGGATACGGACACGGGGAAACTGGTGGAGGCCGGCGCCAGGCAGACTATCTGGGGTGTGGCACGGCCGGACGGGTATCCGGCACTTGTGGACCTGCTGCACAGGGATCGCTTCCGGGAAAGCACCCTGCTGTTGACCGAGGGAAACACGGTCCTGGGGCACTTGACGCCCGATTTGCTGCTGTTCGTGGTAAATCCTCTACTTCCCCGGGATTGGTGGAAAGGCGACTCCGAACGACTCATGGAGACGGCTGACCTGGTAGTGGTCAACCCATTCCTTCCGGAGACCGACCGATCCGACACCGCCCAGGACCCTTCCGTAGAACAGATCTTGGCCCCTTATGCCGACAAATGCGTCCGCGGCCAAGCCGGCTTGCGGCTGGATCGCTGGAGAGACCGGCGACCCTTTGACGCCATTCAGACGCTACTGGCCGATCGCGTGAATCCGGCGCAACCGTAGCTGCGCAGGTAGCATCCCTGGAAATTCACAACCGCTTTTCTCCGTCCGATACAGTAAAGCAAAGCGAGGCGCTTCTCCGCGTCGCCCGGCGCGCCGGGCGACGCACGAGCGAGAAGAAAGTGGAGCGAGCAACGCTCTCTCGGCCGCGGGTGCGGCACCGGGAAGGGTAAGGTGTGACAGCGGTCTGGTGAGAGGGGATGTGCAAGGACTCCATTCGGCCTCGATTGAACCCTATTCTCGGGCCGGGATATAGGCACCGTCACCGGTTCTCTCACCCGGGGTCCCGCCGTCGTTCACCACCCCGTAAGCCAGGAAGGGATTGGGGCTGGTTCCGGATACCTTACGGATCTCGATATAGCCCTGCCTGGTTCCCGGGGCGTGCTTCAGCACTTGGTCGATTTGCTTGAAACCCTTGGCCGGAACGACGAGTTTACCTTCCTCGTCCATGGTAACGGTCTTGCTTAGCGCGGCGGTCTCCCCGTCGTAGATGTCGATCTCGAAGACGATGTCCTGGTCATCGACTTCTCCGGTGTTGATCAGGGCCAGGTTGCTGCGGTTCTCCTCGTTCTGCTGCAACCCGTCCACCCAGGCGCTTTGGGTGAAACCCCGGCCCCGGGGCACCGCCGTGTAGAAGACGCCGTACTGCCCTTTGGTCGGGTCCTCCGGGTCCGCCTGGGCCACCACCCGGGCCGCGATCACCACCCCGCTCAGGTCTGCCACGGGTGCCGTGAAGAATGCCGCCCCCGCGATGGTCCGGCCGCGCGGGCCGATACCCTCCGCACCGGACTCGCGCAGCATTTGCACAGCGTCGGGAATAATCGCCTGCCCTCCAGGAGGGATCAGGTCGCCCGTGACCGAGGCAGTCTTGTCGGGCGTCCCGATGGCATCGGCCACAAAGTGGACGTCGACCAACTTGGCCTCATCCGAGAAGTTGGTCAAGATCAGTTCGGTGCTGAAGCTGGGGTTTTCGATGACGACCGGCAGCGTCTGCTCACGGACTCCCGCCAGTGAACCTGCCGTGACCGGAAAGACGAAAGACCCGTCCGAGTTGACGTTGTCGTTGATGACTCCATAGGCATAGAAGGGAGCCATTCCCTCCACCCGCTCCACCCGGACGTAGCCCCCGGACATGGGATCGGTCTTGCCGGCGTTCTTCAACACTTCGTTTGCCTGGTGGAATTCTCCCGGCCCCAGCGTGTCTTCCCACACCACTTGGCCCCTGGGGTCGCTCGGATTACCGGAAAAGGCTGTGATCCTCAAGGTGATCGAGCCCTCCGACCCCATGTTCTGGACGGCCACGTTGGAGCGGTCCTGCGGGTTGTCGCGCAGTCCGCACAGGTAGACCGCTTCGTGGTGGAATCCCTCGTTTTCCGAAACCCCCAGATAGGCCAGCCCGGCCCGCCCTTCGGGGACGGTCGTGCGGGTGGTGGTCCGGACCCGCACGCTTGTATCGGAGGAACCCGAGACATCCACTCGCAAGGTCCCGACCCGCTTGCCGGTTTCGGGAATGGGAACGTCGAGGCTCCTGAGATAGTCGATGGCGTTGGAGGCGATCATCTGCTGGTGGGGACCCAGCATGTCGGTGGCGGCGCCGCTGCCCCCGCCCTTGTCAGCCGTGTAGGTGAAGTTGAGCATGGCCGCATCGGGCCCCCGGTTGGTCAAGGCCAGCTCCGAGGTGAAGTGGGACTTGCTCTTTCCCCTCGAGTCCAGCACCACCGGGACGAACCGGGTCATGGTGTCCGCCGGACCTGTTCTGGTATAAAAACCGGATCCAACGATGAAGTTGAACGGGACTACGCGTGAGCCTACGTTGATTTCAGTTTTGAACTCGCGGGCGTAGCCCACCTTGGGGATATCGGCGCTGTCGGTGTCGTCGGTGGGATCGTCGAAGTAATACTCCACGAAGCCGCCTTCCGGGTTACTTTTTGCTGCTTCGATGACCTGAGGCAGAATAAGCTCTCCGGTAATGACGTCCCGGACAGTCGCTACCAGGGGTCGCAGCTCGTATCTGTCCGGAAACGCGCCGTGAAATAAGATGATGTTGCTGGTCAGATCCAGGACGTAGAGATACACGGGACCGTGTCTCCAGGGTCCGTTCGGATCCCGCAAGGCGATCTTGGCTTTCCACGCTGCGGCGAAATCGCCGGCCTCCCGTAATTGGAGAAAGTACTCCCCTGCTTCCGTAACAAAGTCCTTCAGGGTTTGTCGGTCCACCACCTCTCCGGCAGTAACGGACGGGTTGCCATAATCGATAGTTTCTTCAGCCAGGTGAGATTCATTGAGATCGAATCCGGCGAGCAGCACGGTCGGGCCTCCGAAATTGACCGAGACATAGACGGTGGCATAGCCGGAGGCGCCTGGAATCCCCGGCCGCAGGCCTGGAACAGGGGTGGTCGCATCGAATGGGGCAGCCGGTTCTTGCGACAATGTGTCCAGGAGGGCGGTGCGAGCCTGGGCGGCGGTAGCAGGATCGGGGGAAGCCAAGCCGGCCAGCACAGTCGGTTCGACTCCCAGCACAGTAAGGATCTCTGCATAGATCAAGGGGTTGAGCAGCGTCCCCGACAATGCCATGTTCTTCGCATGGACGAATACCCTGCCATCGAGCAGCAGTTGCACAAGATAGGTGGAACCGGAACGGTAAGCACTCCCCTCCTGACGGACGATGCATCCAAAGTATAGTACTTGTTCCAGATTCTCTGTTTGCTGGGTCTGGCTCTTGAATTTTTCTCTCGCGGCCAGCGCAAAGTCCATCAGGCTGGCGCTGCCCTCCTCCACCTGTTGGGCCGTAACACTCGGATCCGCAGGAAGAGTCACGCCGGGAGGGACCGGACAATCTCCCTGCGCCTGTGCCGCGGCGGGACGCACCTCGGTAAAGAGGCCAGCCAGAACTACAATACACCCCAAAAGAACCATCCAGGACGCTTCCCTGCCCGTCATGTCTGCCTCCCCATTGACGTCTCCAAGATGTGACATTGCACGGCAACCACCGACAGAGCATAGTAACAATAAGTTATGAATATAGAGTGTGGTGTCCCTCCAAATTAGTGTAGATTTCACGTGTTTTTCACTCTCTCATATCGCTGTCACATAAATGTCACCAGGAAGGGGCCAGTCAAGCGACAATACTGACGCGCTGCAGCATCGGATCCGAAGGCTGCACAGGAACGCCACGGCGAACCTCTCGCGGTGGCGGCCGTGGCCGCCATGGTAGCTGCCTCCGATTTCATGTCCGGCGCTTCAGGTCCAGCGACCGCGCTGCCCTTCCGGGCTGCGCTTGCGCGTGGGGCGTCCGGCAGGACGCCGTTGGCAGGGTTCATGCCCTGTCGCGCCGGCAGGCGGGCGCCGACCGCCCGCGGGTGGTCGGTCCCGAACAAAGAGTCTCTGGGGCCGAACGATCGCAGGTCTTGTTCGTCAACGTCCTGGACGGTCCAGTGGATTCCGGTTCGAACAGCGGGATATAATGAGGGGATGGAAGCGGGCTGATCCTCAGTAAGTCTATTATAATTAGTCTTTTAGAAAAGATTCATGGTAGCCGCGGAACGGCGGCTCGGGAGCATCCTTCCGCAACGCAGTGCCTCTCCGATATGGTGTCAATCACGACTTTCTCTCTCTGCGAATTTCTCAAGAGTGCAACACGTGGTGAAAAATGTTCCTTCGTGCCCCGGCAGGTTTGCGTGATCCTGCTATGCCTGGTCCTGTACCCCACCGGTTGGGGCTTCAGCGCTCTGGCCCAGGGCTTGGACGAGGTCCGATTCGAGCGGCTTTGCCGTAATTTCGTGGAGGGAAATTCGTCTTCCGCCAGGCTGGAACTGCTGGAGTTCAGTCAACAGAACCCGCGGAGTCCGCTGGCTGCCCTCGGGTACTACCTGCTGGGCTACAGGGACCTACGGGAGGGTCGTCTGGAATCGGCGCTGGACTCGCTGGAACTGGCGCTGGTCGGTGCAGACCAGGTCCCGATCCCGGATTTCATCCTCTACCACCACGCCGAAATCCTGCACGAGCTCAATCGTCCCGCAGGTGCCATCGAGGGGTGGCTTACCTACCTGAGGCGGTTTCCCCGGGGGCATCTTGCCCGGAAGGCCGTCGCTTCCCTCTGGGAAGACGCTCTCATGGCGGGAAGAGCTCAACTCATTCTGGATTCCCATCGGGATTGGCCTCATCTGTCCAGGTCTGCCGAAGCTCTCTTCTACGCCGCGGCCGCTCACGAGTCCATGGGAGAGACCCGCCGATCCATCGACGGCTTTCTCCGCCTGTACTACCGGTTTCCCTTGAGTCCGGTGAGCTCGCAGGCTCTGGCGGCCATCAATCGCCTGCGGCTCGACCATCCCCGGGAGTCCTTCGAGGTCCCTCCGGGCTGGAAGCAAGGACGGGCTGAGGAGCTCTACAAGGGGAAACGCTATCGCCAGGCCGTGGAGGCATTGAACGCCGCCCTGGATGCGGCCGGCTCACCCGCCGAAAGGGCCAGGCTTCAGTTGTGGCGGGCAATTTCAGAATTTCACTCCAGAATGCAACGGGAATCTCTGCGAACGCTGCAGTCCCTGCCGCCGGAATTGGCGCTGCAGCCGCAGGCCCTGTTCTACCGGGCCGAGAACTACCGCAGACTCGAGGACGACGCTTCCTTTCTGAGAACGGTCCAACAGATACAGCAACGCTACCCCAGGTCCTCCTGGCTGGAGAGAGCCTGGTTCAGCCTGGCAAACTCCCGGTTGGTCAAACGTGAGCTGGACGAGGCCAACCGGTTCTACCGCAAGATGGCCGACCGATTCTCGAGCGGACGCCGGGTTACCCGCGCCCATTGGCGTGTGGCCTGGCACCACTACAGAAAACGCGACTATGGTAGCGCCCTTGCCCTGTTCACCGAACACCTCCAGCGGTTTCCGCGCTCGCCTCACCGGCCGGCCGCTCTCTACTGGACCGCCCGCATCCGGGAAGATTCCGACGATCCCGCCCAAGCCCGATCCATATACCAGACAATCACCGAACTCTTCAGCAACCACTACTATGCTCATCAGTCCAGGGAGCGTCTGGATGGAAACCGCCCCACCCAGGCCAACCGGGCGGCGCTGGATCCGACGCTTTCCACCATTCTGGACCGCTTCAAGCGCCGCACCACCACCCGATTCTCCTCCCAGGCCGCCCAGGTTCCAGACCTGCCCGGACGGCTCTCCGCCAGAGTCAAGACACTTGGCTTGATCCAGATGTTCGAGGCTGCTGCCGGGGAGCTCTTGCGAACCAGCCCAAACACACGAGGCACTCAGCTTCAGGCGGCCATGCTCCTCGACCGCGGCGGTCACTACCGCGCCTCCACTTCCCACTTGCAGCAACTCTTCCCGGGCTTTGTCTTTCGGTCCTTCGCCACCCTGCCAAGAGAGATCTGGAGGATGCTCTTGCCCATCAAGCACGCCCCCTTCTTTGCTCGGGAAGCTCGAAGACACGGGCTCGATCCCTATGTGCTGCTGGCGCTGGTCCGCCAGGAATCGGCCTTCGACCACCGGGCTGTGTCGGCGGCGCAGGCCCGGGGACTGATGCAGCTCATTCCTCCGACCGCCAGGCGGGTGGCGCGCCAACTCCAGTTGGACCGCTTCTCAATCGACCAACTCTTCCTTCCGCGGTTGAACATTCGCCTGGGAAGCCAGTACCTGGCCGACCGACTGGCACAGTTCCAGGGCAACATCGACCGGGCGGTGGCCAGCTACAATGCCGGACCCGACCCCGTTTCCCTCTGGCTCAGCGAGGGCAACTACCGGGAAGCCGCCGAGTTCGTGGAAAATATTCCCTTCACCGAGACCAGGAACTACGTCAAGATCTTCCACCGCAACTACCATTTGTATAAACGGCTGTACGGTAACGAATTCCGTGAATAGCGCAACTGCGGCGCCACCCCCACCGCAGCAGCCCTCGCCTTCCAGTTCGGCTTATGCGACCGCACCAACGCCGCGATTTACAGGAATAATTTATATGGATGAACAGGACAAACAGGATTGTCTCGGGGAGTCCCAGATACTGCAATTCCGGGCATCACTTGAACGGACTATTAACATCGATGCACAGGATTTACAGGATTTGGTTTTGGGAGTTTGCAGTGCCCTGATCCCAGGCATCCGCAAATCCGTTTCGGATCGTCTCGCCGGTTAACACCTTGTGCAGCACGCTTTCGTGCTGTTAATCCTGTGCATCCTGTGCATCGATGTTCAAAAACAAATACCGATCGCCTGCGCCGATCCGACGCCCCCCATCGCATCAGCCATCGCCTGACGGGTACATTCCGGGAACATCCTTAGAGGATCAAGCAGTCGGCGTCTTGGAGATCGCTTCCAACCCCAGTTCCCGGATCGCGATTTCCCGGATCTTGTATTTCTGGATTTTTCCCGTGATGGTCATGGGATAGCTGTCCACGAACTTGATATACCGCGGAATCTTGAATTTGGCGATCTTGCCGCGACAGAAGTCCTTGATGTCGCGGTCTGTGGTCATCCCCGGCTCCTTCAGTTGGATCCAGGCCAGGACTTCTTCGCCCATCCTGGCATCGGGCACGCCCACCACCTGGACGTCGCTCACCGCGGGATGGGTATAGAGAAACTCCTCGATCTCACGGGGATAGACGTTCTCACCGCCACGGATGATCATGTCCTTCACCCTTCCGGTGATCCTGCAGTAGTCCTCTTCGTCCAGGGTCGCCAGATCCCCGGTGTGCAGCCAGCCCTCGGAGTCGATGGCATCCCGTGTCGCTCTCGGATTCCTGTAGTAGCCGCTCATCACCAGGTAGCCGCGAGTGCACAGCTCTCCGGGAGTTCCCCGGCGCGCCACCTCGCCTGACTCGGGATCCACGATCTTGACTTCGGTATGGGGCAGGGGCCGGCCCACCGTGGTGACTCGAGTTTGGAGCGGGTCGCTCACCCCGGTCTGGGTGATGACCGGGGAACTCTCGGTAAGTCCATAGGCAATGGTCATCTCCCGACAGTGCATTTTATCGACCACCTGCTTCATCACTTCGATGGGACAGGGTGAGCCGGCCATGATTCCGGTCCGCAAGGAGCCCAGATCGAACTGGGAGAATTCGGGGTGCTCCAGTTCTCGAATGAACATGGTCGGCACTCCGTAGACAGCCGTGCATCGCTCTTTCTCTACCGCCTTCAGCGTGGTCCAGGGATCGTAGGACTCGGCGGGAATGACCATGGTTGCTCCGTGAACGGCACAGGCCATGTTTCCCAGCACCATGCCGAAGCAGTGGTAGAAGGGCACCGGAATGCAGACACGGTCCCGGCAGGTGAGCTCCATCCGTTGACCCACCAGATAGGCGTTGTTGACGATGTTGTGGTGGGTGAGCACGGCCCCCTTGGGATAACCCGTGGTTCCGGAGGTGTACTGGATGTTGATGGGGTCGTGAGAACTCAAGGAAGTTTCCGTCTTCCCCTCCACTCTCTCTGAATCGACAGCCTGCCCATCGGAAACCATCTCATCCCATCGCCCCATGGCCCCCAGGGGCTTCCCCTCCCCGGCCAGAACCAGGTTTCTGAGGTGAGGGAGACCGTCAGACCGCCAGTCTCTTTGCCCGGCTTCGACCGCTTCCGGACAGATTTCGGCAATCATCTCCAGGTAGTTCGCCGACCTGAAACCATGAATCGTGATGAGAGTCTGAGTCTCCGACTGTTCCAGGGCATAGTGAAGCTCACGCGACCCGTAACCGGGGTTGATGTTGACCATGATGGCGCCGATCCGCGCCGTGGCAAATTGGGTCAGGACCCATTGGGAGCGGTTGGTCGCCCAGATGGCGACCCGGTGTCCCTTCCCCACTCCCATGGCCGTCAGTCCACGGGCGACCCGATCCACCTCTTCCAGAAACTCTCCCCATCCCAAGCGGACTCCCTCGGCAACCACTACCAGGGCCTCCCGCTTTGGATACCTGGCTGCCGTCCGCTCCAGAACGGCTCCAATGGTGGAATCGAGCAAGGGAACGTCCCCGGGTCCGCGAGCGTAGCTCAGACTCTGTTGGCTGGTGTTCATGGCTGGTCTCCTCGCAGCAGGGACGCGGACTCGCTGACCGGCGTGGCGGAGCCGATTCCCGGAACGCGCATCCGCGTCAATGGGACGCCGTAGGAAAGTTGCGGGCCATTATAGCCGATGGGCGCCGGCTCGCAGCGCTTCCAGCGGGGGCAGCCTGTTGAGACCGCGACTGGCCAGCAAGCCGACGAGCACGGTTACGGCCGTTACCAGCAGGCACACTCCCAGACTAGGGAGAAAAGCCGGCACAAAGGGGGACTGGAAGACCAGGCGGGCCAGGACCCAGCTTCCCAGCCAGGCCAGCAGCACTCCTCCCAACGCGGCCACGCCCGCCAGGCAGAGGTACTCCACCCCGAGGATCAGAAATACCTGGCGTCTGGATGCTCCCAGTATCCTGAGGAGGGCGCCTTCCCTCAGGCGCTGATACCTGCTGTTCCCCACCACCGCAACCAGGACGGTCAGGCCGGCGACGATGCTGAACAAGGCCATGAACCGAAGGACGAACGAGACCTTTTGCAGGAGTTCGTCAATGGTCTCCAGAATCAGCGCCAGGTCGATGACCGAAACGTTGGGAAAACGCTTGACCGCTGCTCGCTGAATGGCCGCGGCCCTGGGCCCCGTTTCGGTCCGGGTCACCAGGACATGAAACTGGGGGGCTTCCTCCAGCACTCCGGGAGGAAAGACCACGAAGAAATTGGGTTGGACCTTGCGCCAGTTCACTCTACGGATGCTGCCCACCCGGGTCGTGACCAGCATTCCCTGGACGTCGAAAACCAGCTCGTCTCCCAAGCCGGCTTGCAGGCGGCGCGCAATCCCTTCGTCCAGGGAGACGAGAGGGGGACCGTCACCCTCCCCGTTCCCAACCGGCCACCTTCCCCGAAGCAATTCCTCGTTCTCCAGCAGCCCTCCCCGGTAGGTGGACCGGTACTCCCGCCTCAGGGCCCAGGCCGGGATGGTGTTTCCGGGGTCTTTCAATTGTTGGGCAACGCTCTTCCCCCGGATCGATTGCAGTCGCATGGCCACCACCGGCACATCCTGAAGCACGGGCGCCCCAAATCCACGCAGCAGGTCGGAAAGCTCCGCCTTCTGGTCACCCTGAACATCGAACAGCACCATGTCGGGCTGACCGCTGCCGGCTGCTCTCAGGATCTGGCCGAGCAGTCCCTGGTGCACCAGGTAGAGGAGCATCATCAGGAAGGTGGCGAAGCCGATGGACAGCACCAGGACCACGGTCTGGTTGTGGGGGCGGTGGAGGTTGGCCAATCCCTGGCGCCAGGGGTAGGGCCAGGAGCCCGGAAAGAACTTTCGAATCAGCATCATGCCCAGCCGTGCAGACGCCGCCAGCAGTGCCAACGAGATCAACAGACCGAGCACAAAGGCCACGGCATCCATCCAGCGCCGGGTGTGGACCAGCGCAAAACCCAGGATGGCGGCCACAATGGCCAGGCGAACCAGCCACTGGGCCCAGTCAAAGGGCTGCCGGCCGGCCTCGTAGTCCATCCGCACGGCCGCCAGGGGGGAGACTCTGCGAAGGAACAACAGCGGCTGAATCGAGAACAACCAGGCCAGGATCAGTCCGATGAGCCCGGCCCCGGCCAATGCGCTCCAGGACAGGTTGAAGGGAATGTCCACCGGCAAGAAGTCCCGCAGGATGCCCGGCAGAAAATATTGCAGACCTACTCCCAGCAGGATGCCGCCAAGGATGCCGGCCAGACTCATTCCCAGGGCCTGACAGAGGTAGACGGATAGCGTCTGAGGCGCCTTGGCTCCCAGGCAGCGCAACAGGGCGGCCGTAGGCACCTTGCGTTTGACGTAGACGTGGACAGAACTGGCCACACCCAGTCCCCCCAGCAGCAGAGCGATGAACCCGACCAGGTTCAGGAAATCGGCCGAATTCTCCAGGATTCGTCCCAAGCGGGCCTTGCGCTCGGCCACCGTTTCGGCCCGCAGGCGATACTCCAGCAGTTGCGGCTGGATCCCCCGAAGCAAGGCCGCCAGGTCAACCCCGTCTTCGAACTTGAAATAGACCCGGTAGGAAGCCGCGCTTCCCCACCCCAACAGACCGGTCTCTTCCAGGTAGGCGAGGGGAATGTAGACCCGTCCACCCACCAGGTTGCTCCCCAGAAACTCGCCCGGCATTTGCCTGAGCCGTCCGGCGATACGAAACGACCGATTCCCGATCCGGATGACTTCTCCCAGGCGAGCCTGGAACTGATCCATCAGGCTCTCTTCGACCAGGGCAAAGGGACCCTGATCGAGTCGGGCGGACGCATGGGGCGGGTCCACCTCCACGGTGCCGTAGAATGGAAAGGCCGTCTCGCCGGCCCGCACCTGGGCCAGCCGGCTACCGTCTCTTGCGGGGAAATGCACCATCGAGGAGAATCGTACCTCGCGGGCCTGAGTTCCACCCAGTCCGTCCACCAGAGCTTCAGCCTCGCCGGTGAGAGGCTGCCGGCCGCTAAGCAGCAGGTCGGCCCCCAGCAAGGACTTGGCCTGGAGGTCCAGAGCCGTTTTCAGGTTGGCGCGGAAGCCGCTGATGGCCACCAGGGCGGCCACGCCCAAAACGATGGAGGCGGCGAACAGCAACAACTGTCCGCGGCTGGACCTGCTGTCCCGCCAAGCCATTTTCCAGGGCCAGGAGGTGAAAATAGATCTCATGGGAGGCGCCTCAGGACGGCTCCGATTCGGTACGGGACGAATCCCGGAGATCACCTGACAGGGTCTGTTGCGGGATTTGTTCCGGTGGCCGGATGGAGTCGGAGTCCCGATCGGAAGTGATCTTCCCACCCTTGAGGGTCAGAATCCGTCGGGTCTTCCCGGAGAGCTCCAGGTCGTGGGTCACCACCAGAAGAGCGGTGCCGAAGCCCCGGTTCATCTCCAGAAGCAAGTCGATCACCTTCTCGCCGGTATCGGCGTCCAGGTTTCCGGTCGGTTCGTCGGCGAACAGTATCCTGGGGCGATTGACGAAAGCCCGGGCCAGACCGACTCTCTGTTGCTCCCCACCCGACAGTTGCACCGGGTAATGGTGGGCGCGATCCTCCAGTCCCACCCGGCTCAGCAGCTCCCAGGCCCAGGTTCTGCCGGGTTCTCCCCGCAATTCCAACGGCACCATGACGTTTTCCAGCGCCGTCAGGGTCGGGACCAGCTGAAAGGTCTGAAACACGAACCCCACCGACCGGTTTCTCAGCTCCGCCAGTCGGTCCTGGTCGAGGTCGCCCAGATTCTGACCGTTGAGCACAACCGATCCCGAGGTGGGACGGTCCAGGCCCGCGCACAGACCAAGCAAGGTGGTCTTGCCGCTGCCGGAAGGTCCCAGCACCGAGCAGGTTTCTCCGGGGCCCAGCGAAAGGGTGATGTCGTCGACCACGGTGAGCAGGCGCTCGCCGCTCCGATAGCACTTGGTGAGTCGGTCCACTTGCAACACCGGAGGGTCAGGGACTGCGGTGGAATTCAAGAAGCGACCTCCGGAAATGGACGGGAATCCTTCGAGCGTGAGTATTCCAGGGTGAAATCGGACCGTCCGGTTCAACGCGAGAAGCGGAACCGAACGGCTATCCGCTGGGCCTTATTGTTGCACAGTTCCGCCTCGTTCATAATAGTAACGCCCACCTGGAGGTAGGTGGAGAGTGGAGAGTGGAGAGTGGAGAGTGGTCAGCCGAGGGGCTCGGAAACAGGCAAGCGCCTGATGACCTGACTGCGCTTGTTTGAAGGACTGCGCCGAGACCGACAAGACGCTTTGGGTGTCGATCAAATAGCTCTTCACTCTTCACTCTCCACTATTCACTTTTCAGCTGCTTGTGCCGCCGTCCCCTACGACGAGGCGGCTCACAAGGGGCAAACAGGGGTGTTCCAGACTAGAGGCAAACAGGTGAAACGCCTTTCGAACATCTTCTGCGCATTTCTGACCGGCGCCCTGTTTTCAGCCTGCTCTCCCGAACAGCCCTCCTCCCCGCGGCAGCCTGCCCTACAGGCCCCGGATCCACCCCCACTTCTTCATCCATCCGCCATGACCATCCTGTGCCTGGGCGACAGCCTCACCGAGGGCTCAGGACTGGATCGGTCCCAAGCCTTCCCTGCCCGGCTGCAGGAGAAAATCGACGCCCTGGATTGGAAGTTCAGGGTGATCAATGCGGGCCTGGGAGGAGACACTACAGCCGCCGCGCTGCGGCGGCTGGACTGGTTTCTGCAACGAAGGATCGATGTCCTGATCCTGGCCCTGGGAGGCAACGACGGACTGCGCGGCCTCCCGTTGGCGCAGATCCGCAAGAATCTCGGGGCGATCATCTCAAAGACCTCCGCCCGCTATCCCGAGGTGACGGTAGTGGTAGCCGGCATTCAGATCCCACCCAACTATGGAACGAGATACGTCCGGGAATTCAGAGATCTCTTTCCGGAGGTGGCGGCAAAGCATGGGGCTCTGTTGATCCCCTTTCTCCTGGAAGGGGTGGGCGGGCGACCCGAGCTCAATTTTCCGGACGGAATCCATCCCAACGGCCGGGGGCAGCAGATCGTGGCCGAAAACGTCTGGACGGTCATTGAACCGGTGCTGCGCAAACTCCATCGCGAAGCGAAAAACGCGACCTCTTCCCGACTGCATCCGTGGCAACCTCCGGCGTTCCCAACCCGGAGAATTGGATGCGGCAGGGGTTGACCAATGTGGCAAAAAGCCTTTCTTTTTCATAGGTTTCCATTTGTGTTAAACTGATTTTGGATCTACCGGTAGGTTCTGTCGACCAGCCTGTCAGATCTATCAATGGCGAGAAATTCGCCCAATGTGCCGGCCGATTGGCTGAAATTGGCCCGGTCCGATCTCAAAAACGGGCAACTCACCATGGTTTTGCGCCGCAAATTCTCCACTGCCGGCATCCTGGCTCCGCTGGTGTTTGCCCTTGCCCTGCTTTCCTGCGGCGGCTCCAGCGCCTTCAAGCGTGGCCTGGAGTACGAACAGCTCAAGAACTATGACGCTGCTCTGCAGAGCTACGAAGAGGCCCTGAGCGCCGACCCCGACAACGCCAAGTACCGCCTCTATTTCGAGCGGGCCCGCTTCCAGGCGGCCATGGCCCATTTCGACCGCGGCAGGCGCTTCAGGGAAGAGGGTCGATTGGAGGAAGCCCTGCAGGAGTTCCGCCGGGCCGTGCAGATCGATCCCTCCATAGTGGCGGCCCATCAGGAAGCCGAGACGGTGGCCGCACTGATCCGAGACCGGGAGAGACAGGAGGAACAGGGGGAGTCGGATGGCCTGAAAGAAGCACTATACCCTTCCCGGCAATTCCTGCCGGTGTTCAAACTCTCGGGAGAGGTTCGCAAAGCCTATGTGACCCTGGGGAAGGTCGGCGGCATCAACGTCATTTTCGCCCCCGACTTCAACCCCAGCCCTCCGGAAGTCGAGCTCGACTTCATCGACGTGACCCTCACCGAAGCCCTGGATCTACTCGCCTTGCAGAGCAAGACCTACTGGTCGGTCCTCAAGGAAAACACCATTCTGGTCGCCGAGGACACCCAGCAGACCCGCCAGCGATACCAGGAAGAGATCGTCAGGACCTTCCACCTGTCCAACGTGGGGGACAAAACGGACCTGGGCCAGATCGCCACCGCCCTGCGCTCCCTGCTCCTGATGAACAAGGTCGCCCAGATCGATTCCCAGAACGCCATCGTGGTGCGGGATACCCCCGACAAGATTGCAGCCGCCGAGCGGATCATCCGGACCATCGACAAGTCCAAGCCCGAAGTCATGATCGAGGTGTACATCCTGGAAGTGGTGGGCAGCATGAGGCAGTTTCTGGGCTTGAGACCAGGCCTCCCCAGTGCGATCAACGTCACTCCCAACGGCCCCCAGGACGAACAGGGGTCCAACGCCATCCGCCTCGGTGAGCTGGGGGAGCTCGGCAGAGACAGTTTTTCCGCGACCATCCCTTCCATCCAGCTCGGCCAGCTCTACACCCGGGTCAAGGGCCGCGTGTTGCAGAACCCCACTTTGCGGGCTTCAGACGGCGAGGAGGCCACCTTCAAGGTCGGCACCCAGCAACCCATCGCGTCAGGAAGTTTTTCCACTGGAATCGGCGGGGGAACGGGTTTCGGGGGAGGCGCCTTCACCACCTTTACCACCGTGGATGTCGGGGTCACGCTGACTATCACTCCCCAGGTATTGCTGAACCGCGACATCTCCTTGGAAATTGACGTTGCCTTGAAGACCATCAGCGGCTTTGAAACCCTGGACGGGAACCGCTATCCCATCCTGGCCAATCGCGAGATCAACCACGACATCCGGCTTCGGGAAGGTGAATCCAGCGTGGTGGGCGGAATCATCCAGCGTTCCGACTCGGTTACGGTGGACGGAATCCCCGGGCTGAGCAAGATTCCGCTGCTGCGATACCTCTTCTCCACCGAGGACAACAACACTTCGGATAACGAAATCATTGTCGTGATTACTCCCCGAATTGTTCGGCTGCCCGACATCCTGGAGCAGGACACTTCCCTGGCCTTGCTGGGATCCAGCAATACCCCCAAGTTTCTGGGATCTCCCAAGCAACTCATCGGAGAGATTCCGACACCCCACGCAGGAAACGGTCAAACCTCGCCGCCCAGGGCAGGCAGCGGCTCGACCGTGGCCGACAGGCCCGGGGAGACCCTGCAAGCGCCGCCTCAATCAACCGATCGGCCGGCGCCCCGCCTGGCTTTCGTCAGGCTGGTCGGGCCCTCGGGACCGGTTTCGCGAGGCAGTCGGTTCAGGGTTGGCGTCTCGGTCGCCAATGCACAACAGGTCCACGGGCTTTCCCTCAATTTCAGATTCAATCCGGAACGGGTACAGTTGGTGGATGTTCAAGGCGGCGGATTCCTCAGCAGCGACGGAATTTCGGTGGCTCTGGCCGAACGCCTGGAGAACTCACTGGGGCGAGCGGTGATTTCGATGGCCCGGCCCCCCGACAGCCCGGGTGTCACCGGATCCGGCGTGTTGATGAATCTCAGGTTCGAGGCCGTGGGGACCGGAGACGGCGCCATTTCCTTCGGGCCCGATTCCGTCCTGCGCGACAGCGGGCAGGCGGTCATTCCCACCAGCCTTGCCGGCACCGAGGTAACCATTCAGTGAGGACGGTCATGTCCTTCCGCTCAATCAAGGCCACCTTCAGAAGTCGCAGGTGCTCCGACAGGGGTTTGACGCTGGTGGAGCTGATCGCCACCGTCACCATCGTCAGCATCCTGGCCCTGGGCGCTCTGCCCTTGACCAAGGTGGTGATTCAGCGACAAAAGGAGGTTGAGCTCCGGCGAGCTCTGAGAGACATGAGAACGGCCATCGACCGCTACCACGACGCCGCCCTGGGAGGTCAGATCGAGATCAAGTTCGGCACCGATGGCTGGCCGCCCGACCTGGACACGCTGGTGGAAGGGGTGGACCAGCTCAACGCGGTCGACAAGCGGCTTCGTTTCCTGCGGCGTGTCCCCACCGATCCCATGACGGGCGAGAAGGAATGGGGGTTGCGCTCCTCGCAGGACAGTTGGGATGCCACCAGCCACGGCGGCCAGAATGTCTACGACGTCTACAGCAGGAGCAACGGAACGGCCCTGGACGGTTCCAGGTACTCGGAATGGTAGGACGGGAATGAATCGATGGAGTGACGGTGAAGGGGCCGCGGGTCAGCCGGGAGGGAGGCTGGGGAGAGACGGCTTCACTCTGATCGAGTTGATGATTGTGCTCACCATCGTGGCCATCCTGGTGAGCATTGCCCTTCCCATTGCCGACTCGGCCATCCTTCGCGCCCGTGAAGCCGTTCTGAAGAGCAATCTGCACACGCTGCGCACCCTCATCGACCACTACACCGCCGACAAGAGGAAGGCCCCCCAAACACTGGATGACCTGGTGACTGCCGGTTACCTGCGCGCTCTCCCCAAGGATCCGATCACCAACGAGACCGACTGGCAGATCGTGATGGAAGAGGCCTCCATGTTCCCCGACCAGCTCGAGCTGGGAATCTACGATGTTCGCAGCAATTCGGAGGCCATCTCCTCCGAGGGTACGGCCTACAGCACCTGGTAGCGCCCGCGCCGGCACCCCGGTGGCGACTCGCCATTGCTACCGCACCACTCCCTCCAGCGGGCTGCTGGCGGTGGCGTACAGCTTCCTGGGAATTCTGCCTGCCAGGTAGGCCAGCCGGCCCGCCCGGGTAGCCAGATTCATGGCTTCGGCCATCTCCACCGGGTCATCCGCCGAGGCGATACCGGTGTTCATCAGGACGGCATCGGCGCCCAACTCCATGGCCAGAGCGGTGTCCGAGGCCGTGCCCACGCCGGCATCCACGATCAACGGAACCTCGGTAATCATCTCCCGCAGGATTTTCATGGTGGCCACGTTCTGAATTCCCATTCCCGAGCCGATGGGCGCCCCCAGCGGCATCACCGCTGCCGCTCCGGCATCGATCAGACGCCGGGCGGTCACGAGATCGTCGTTGGTGTAGGGAAGCACCACGAATCCTTCCTTCACCAGGATCTCGGTCGCCTCAAGCAGGCCCGCGTTGTCGGGAAAGAGAGTCTTTTCGTCTCCGATGACCTCCAGCTTCACCCAGTTGGAAAGGCCGGCTTCGCGGCCGAGCCGAGCAGCCCGCACGGCTTCGTCCCGGCTGTAGCAACCGGCCGTATTGGGCAGGATGAAATAACGCTTGGTATCGATCCAGTCCAGCAGCGACTCCCGGTTTCGATCGGAAAGATTCACCCGGCGAACCGCCACCGTCACAATCTCGGCGCCCGACTTCTCATGGGCTTCCACCATCTGCGCAAAAGATGCGTACTTCCCCGTCCCCACCAGCAGACGGGATGAAAATTCCCGTCCAGCAATGACCAGCTTGTCAGGTTTCATGTCGGCCCCACCTCAGGAAACAGCTTCCAGAAACAATCGTTTCCAACTCTTTTTGTCGGCCTCATTCTAGTGTAAAGCCGCTTCGATTGCATCGCGAAATTGCCGCTGCCGCAACCAGCCTTGACCGGGGTTCTCCGCCGGGTTATGGTTACCTGCCGACGGGAATCCCTGTCCTGCCTGAATCCCAGCGGGCGGCATTCCTTCGGACCCTTGCCCGGATGAAGAACGGAACTCTCATCCTGCTGATTCTGTTACTTCTCTTCGCCTTCCCGGAGAGCCGGCCTTCAGAGGAAATATCCATGAAAACCACCCGGAATTCGGCTGCCGAGCCCGAATTTACCAATCGATTGATCCACGAGACCAGCCCCTATCTGCGGCAGCATGCCCACAACCCGGTGGACTGGTTCCCCTGGGGAGAGGAAGCCCTTGAAAAGGCCAGGCGGGAAGACAAGCCGATTCTGCTCAGCATCGGATATTCGGCTTGCCACTGGTGCCATGTCATGGAGCGGGAGTCCTTCGAAAACGAAGCCATCGCCGAGGTCATGAACGCCCACTTCGTGAACATCAAGGTCGATCGGGAGGAACGGCCCGACCTGGACACCCTCTACATGAACTATGTCCAGATGACCACTGGAAGCGGCGGCTGGCCCATGACGGTGTTTCTGACTCCCGACGAGATCCCCTTTTTCGGGGGGACCTATTTCCCTCCCGACGACCGCTTCGGTCGGCCCGGCTTCGGGCGCCTCTGCCTGGCTCTGGCCGAGGCCTATCGCGAGAAGCGGGAGGAGATTGAGGCCCGGGGGCCCGACATTCTGCAGCGCCTGGAGGCCATGAACACGCTGCCAGCGGGCGCCGCCAAAGTGACCCGCGCCAGCCTCGACCGGGCTTTCGACCAGTTGGCCCCACGTTTTGACCTGACCCATGGCGGTTTCACCGGAGCTCCCAAGTTTCCCGGATCCATGAGCCTGACCTTTCTTCTTCGCCACTTCTCCCGGACCGGCCGCCCGGAGGGACGCGAATTCGTATCCCTGACCCTGGAGAAGATGGCCCGGGGGGGCATGTACGACCAACTGGGAGGAGGATTTCACCGCTACTCGGTGGATGAGCGCTGGCTGGTGCCCCATTTCGAGAAGATGCTCTACGACAACGCCCTCCTGAGCCGGCTCTATCTCGAAGCCTATCAGCTCGACCCGCAACCCCTCTATGCCAGAGTGGTGGAGGAGATCCTGGATTACGTGGTCCGAGAGATGCTGAATCCCCAGGGCGGCTTCTACTCGACCCAGGACGCCGACAGTGAGGGCCACGAGGGCAAGTTCTTTGTCTGGACTCCAACCGAGGTCGGGGAGATCCTCGGCGAGGAGGAAAGCAAGGCCTTCTGCCGATATTACGACGTCACTGACGGGGGGAACTTCGAAGGGTCCAACATCCTGAACGTGCCCCGGCCCCTGGAACAGGTGGCCGGCGAGCTGTCACTGTCTCCGGGCGAGCTTGCCAGGATCCTTTCCGAAGCCCGGGAACGCCTGTTCCGGGAGCGTGAGAAGCGGGTCAAGCCGCACCGTGACGAGAAGATTCTCACCGGCTGGAACGGCATGATGGGCGTCAGCTTCGTGGAGGCGTCGGTGGTCCTGCAGCGGGCCGATTACCTGGAGGTCGCCAAGCGCAATGCCCGCTATCTGCTCGAGCACCTTTCCCGAGGAAACAGGATACTCCGCACCCGCAAGGACGGGGTGTCCAAGCTGCCCGGCTACCTCGATGACTACGCCAACCTGGTGGAGCATTTGCTGGCGCTATACCAGGCCACCGGCGAGAGAGAGTGGCTGGACCAGGCAGTCATCTACAACGACGCCATGCTGGAGCAGTTCTGGGACCGGGAGCAGGCCATCTTCTTCCTCACCGGCGAGGAACACGAGCAACTGGTGACTCCGGTCAGGGACGCCTACGACAACGCCACCCCGGCCGGAAGCTCGGTGGCGGTGTTCAATCTTCTCAAGCTGGCCATCCTGACTGGAAACCTCGAGTATCGGAGCATTGCCGAGACCAACCTCGAGAACATGCACCTTCCGCTGACCCGCTATCCCAACGGCTTCGGATACCTGCTGGGGGCCGCCGACTTCTACCTGGGCCCGGTCAAGGAAATCGCCGTGGTGGGCGATCCGGAGTCCGACGAGACCCAACGGCTGCTCGATGTCGTTCATCGGAAGTTCCTGCCCAACAAGGTGGTGGCCCTTCTGGACCCGAACGACGCCGGCGGCGCTCGCGAGCTGCCCCTGCTGGAGGGCAAGACGCTGGTCAGGGGCCGGCCCGCCGCCTACGTCTGCGAGAACTACACCTGCAAGGCCCCGGTCACCGAACCCGGCCAGCTGGAACTGGAGTTGGAATAGACGCTTTGATTGGGATGGGGAACGCGCCAAGAGGTTCCTGTTACCCCGGCAAGGTGAAAGAGACTCTCCCTGGAGCTTACCATCGGTTCAAACTTACCGGCACAAACAGGCACCAACCCGACGACATCCCGGCCTCGCAGGATCATTCTCGATTCGGACCCCGGCATTGACGATGCCATGGCCATCCTTTTGGCGGCCCAGTCCCCGGAATTGCGAATCGAGGCGATTACCGTGGTCTCCGGAAACGTGCTGGTGGACCAGGGTGTGGAGAATGCGCTCAAGCTGGTCGAACTGGCCGGCCGGACCGAGATCCCGGTGGCCAGGGGAGAGAAATGCCCACTCCGGAAAAAGCTGATCACGGCCCCCATCGTGCATGGCAGGAACGGTCTCGGAGAGACGGAATTGCCTTCCCCGGCCAAGACCGCCGAGTCGGGTCACGCCGTGGATCTGATCGTCGATCTCGTCCGCGCCCACCCCGGGCAAATCACCCTGCTGCCCCTGGGACCACTGACCAATATCGCTCGGGTCCTGCTCAAGCGACCGGACATCGCAGAACAGATACCCGAGATCATCCTGATGGGCGGCTCTATCGAAGGAGGAAACGCCACCCCTGCCGCCGAGGCCAACATCTACAACGATCCGGAGGCCGCCAAGATCGTCTTCGAGTCGGGCATTCCCATCACCATGGTGGGTCTGGGCGCCACTCATCAAACCCTGTTGCAACGATCCCATACGGCTGCTCTCGCCGACCATCGATCACCCATCGCACGCTATGTGGCTCAATTGGCCGATTTCTACCTCGCTTTTTCCGAGAGCATCGGCTTTGAAGGAGGCGCGCTCCACGATCCGCTGGCAGTGGGTTTGGCAGTGGATTCGTCCCTGGCCACGGAGAGTCGTCCCATGCATATCGCCGTGGAGACCCGGGGGCGATTGACCTACGGCGAAACGGTGGCCAATCGCTATCTGCTCAGGGAATCCATAGAAGACTCCGGAGACCACTACGTTCTTACCGGGCTCGAGCCTGTTGAACCCAATGCCCAGGTTCCAGTGCTGATCGACGCCGACCGGTTCCTGCAGTTCTTCATGGACCGGATCTGCGCCCCGCCGCGGGCTCCGGAGTGAGAACCTGGTCGGGGTAAAATGCCAGTGATTTCAGGTGCGGCGAGCCAGCCGGCTGTGGATCGGAGTTTGCGATGTCAAAGACGGCCGGGCACAAGCAATTCCACTAATTCAACAACGTCCCCTGGGGGTTCCCTCGAAACTTTCCAACAAGTGAGGATGGCTCACCGATCAAGTGGATTAACTCTTACATCGTTCCATTTTTTTGGTGTGAACCTCCTCTCGGATTTTTCTGTTGGCGGGCAAGCTCAGTCGCCCCTCCCCCGCTCGTCGTAGACCATGAAGCCGATGATCACCAGCACTGAGATAATCACCGCACCGACGAACCACTCCATTTTTCCTCACCACTGACCCACTAGCCCGAGCCTTATCGGGGCTGACTTGATGAAGTTCGGCGCGCGCTGCTGCCGGACGGCAATCCCGCGGACGGGAACCCCCTTCTGGAAGGTCGCCTTAACCTCCGCCTTCTCCTCCTCGGTCCAGGCCTTGTTGGCTCTTCCTGGGGGGGGCTCTGGCCTCGGAGGTCAGTACAGGTTTCAACTCACGGATGTATTCTGCATGGAGGCGGAAGACCTGCTCCGGCGATCCTGTCGATGCGGCGTGAGAGTTCATTAAACTCGTGGGAGTGAACCGTCATGACCATCGGATGTTCTCGTCCACGTGGATATGGTCCCGGATGAATTGCAGCAGCACCACCGCGTCGGCAAGTTTGCGGTAGATGCCCCATACCAGAAAAAACACCGCTACGGGGAAGATCACAGCGACGGCGGTTTCAGCCAGTCTGCCGATGGCGATGATAGAATCAATGGGCAAGGTGGCCTCCTGAAGAATGAAGGGCCGGCCTCATGGCGAAGCCGGACCGACGCCCTTTTCGGGTTGGTTTAGTGACGCTGACGGTGAGGACACAACGGCACAGGATGCATGGCGCACCAGCGTTCCTGACACTTCCACCCCTGAACCCGGGCATCCCGGTAACACCCCATGGTTCCCCACAAACCCACGGCGTCATAGTCGCGGGCGCACCGGTGCTCGGCCCTCTAGCGTGCCGGGTCGGAATCGTCGACCGTGTTGGGGTCGACGCCTGAATCCACTACCTCCTTTAAGAGATCTGGATCCCCCGGGGATATGACCCTGTTGAGTTCATCGACCGTGGCCATCGGACCTGGCGCGGCCCGGGCGGTGTGACTGGCCGTAGAATTGGGTAAGACGACCAGCCACACCTATCCTGGAGGGGGCGCTCCAGGAATTACATTCCCGCTTTCGAGCCTCCTGACAACTCTGCGGCGGCCCTGCGGAGAGCCGCCAAAGGGTTCTTGATCCTAAGAACAGCCTTGTCGTTTTACTTGATCAGCAGAAGCGACGGTATCGAAAGGGCACGAGCTGCGATGGCCGCCACCATTTCGAAAATGGCTTCCCACAGGCTTACCTCCCGACGTAAACCTCCGAAATTCAGGGTCGCCCCCCTCCCTTGACGTCCTTCTGTTGCCCTGCATCACGCCTTTGCCACCCCCCAACCGCCGCCGAACCGGGGAAAGGCTCAAGGCCGACAGGAAGGGAATGCGCCCGGGCCGGACGGCAGGAAGGTAGACGCGGCCCCCAGAGAGAAGGTCCTTCTGCACTGCACTCCGACTTAAGGTCGATGCACCTGCCTGCTTTCCTCCGCTCCCAAGGTTTCTCAAATCACTGCTAATACGAATGTTGCCCTGAAAGGGCTCCCGAAACAGATCCTGCAGAGAGTTGATTTCGAGGAAATCACGCCTGACGCTAACAAACGAATGTGCTCTTAAAGTGACTATTAGATCTAATAAAGTGTCCATTACGTGTTTTTAGACAAAATATCCCAAACTGAGACAAATGACGTTCGATTTGGCCAGACCCCGGCTCCTTGGTCGAGAGGGCCCCTCTCCTGCGGATTTCCCGCAAGAGCCGTGGAGGTCAAGAAAACACCATCTCCAGCAGCTTGAACATGATGAGAGAGGAAGGGCGGCTGGTCCTTCTCAAGAAGGGCGAATAGGAGGTGCAGTGGAGCCTTGCCAGAGACGAAACTGGACGTGAATCAAGAGCGAAGAAAAGGCTCCGAAATCCGGTTCCGGCTATAAAAACCGGTTACCGAAATCAGAACGAATCGGGAAGCGGTTTGTTTTCCGCAGTCACTGAAAAAAGAGGCAGAAAGTAGGGGACGTTGTTGAATTACTGGAATAACTGCAATTAACATCGGCATCGGTCACGTGGCAGTGAACTACACACTGCCTGCCACGACGTGCCCGAGGGCTCTCTTCATCGCTTCCCCATCTTGTTTCGACAACGCCCCGAGCTTACGGACAATCAGAGCATCATCCAGGGTGAAGAGCTTGAAGCGGACCTTGCAAGGAACATTGAGGCAGGCCTGCCGCCAGCCCTGAATTGCTACGTCGCTCGGCCAATCGCGCCCGGCTGTGGTTATCATTGCCAGGATGGATTGTTCATGAGTCCGATTGAAGATTGCCGATGAGACTATCAGGGCCGGCCGGCGTTTCGTGCGTCGGCGGTCGGTGAAGGGAAAAGGGACGACGGCTACATCGAGGGGCTCAAAGATCACGCCACGCATGCTCGTCTTCGGGCGAGGACCATTCGTCAAGAACCTTGGAGAGAGACTTCAGATAGTTGTCCTGCCCCGGCGTCACCTTGCGTACCACTAGATGATCGTCCTCGATCTCGAAAGAAATCACATCACCAACGTGCAGGTTGGCCGCCTCACGGATGCGCTTGGGGATGGTCGTCTGGCCGCGCCTTGTAATCATTGAGAGTTGCATGTTCCTATTTCTCTGAAGTTCTGATCCTACAGATAGTAAGGCATACCGGAACTGATTGGTAAATCCAACCTGGCTGTTCTGCCCTTCCGACCAGTTCTCGCGCCAGTGCTGACGGAAAAAACGCCCATTGTCGGTGGACGCGATGGCAGCCGGAATGAAACGCGCCCGGGGAATTGGCCTACGGTGGGTTGAAACGCAATTACAGGAGGAGTAGGTGCCGGCAAAAGCACTTACGGTGACCGTAAGCACCGTGCGGTCAGCTACTTCCGGACGAGTGGAGCACTCCGAGACACGAGAAGCCTCCGTCCAACAATTTTCCGGATGATTTGGCAGACTGAGCCCGACGAATGCTAATATCGCTGCGCCGTACGGTGGGGGCGACTTTTTCCCGTAACTGACCGGCCGTCAGTTACCCCGGGCTATCAGATGGGAATGTTGGATGGGAATGGTCGGCTGAAGATTTTAAAACGTTGATTATAGGGTAATACCAGAACCGCTCGGACTTTCTTGGGATGGAGTTTGGTGGACGAGAAGGGGATCGAATGATCAGTCTAACAAACTGATATAAAGTCATTTAAGAAAAACCTAATCAAATTTTTACCACGTTTGATCCCACGAATGCCAGAGCCGAACGGAGCACTTGCTCCGCCAAGGGCTAACTGCAAGGATTGTCATTCCAAACTAAAGGCTCACCAGTTCTGGCATCACAAAGGCTACCTAACTTGGGTGGACCGGCTGGATCAGCGCACGCTTCATCGAGCTGAAATTGGGTTAGGCCTCTCGTTCGGGAGAGATCCGTCCTGGTCAGATTCGCGTCGAATAGGTGGACACCGGTTAGGTTGGCCGTGCCCAAAAATGTATTGGTTAGGTTTGCACCTATCAGCTTCGCACCGGTCAGGTTTGGCCCTCGCAGGATCATGTTGGACAGGTCTGCAGAAATCAGGAACACACGATATGCCTCTTTCCTCTCAAGTGCAATATCGGCTTTGTTCCGGGTACCGATAACCGCCAATGCGACCCGAACATCCTCGCGGTCCGTTGATCTAGCTTCCTCAGTTGGGTAGCACACGAACGAACTCAATAGCCGCATTGTTTGGACATGGTATTGCTCTGGGTCGTGTTTGCCCAAACGATGCAGCGCAAATATGCCTCCCAAGCGGACAGCCATCACCTTGCTGCCAAGCATTTCTGCGCTCCTTTGGTAACGCTCGTTCAGTAGCCCGCGCTGCGAAGTATCAGCTTGGACTTCGGCAGCCTTCGCTAGCTGCATGGAGGATTCGCCTTGGACTCTGGAAGCCTCCGCCTGTCGATCAGCCACCACACCACGCCAGAGGGCTACCCAAATCGCAATGAGACCACCGTATACGAGCCCAAGGTTTCGAAGGATCGTTGAGCCGGACTCCCCTGAGGACGACACGACCCAATCCCAATGCCACCAGAGAGTAAGGGTCAATATAGACAGGGCCAGTCCGCCCAACAGGTTGACACAACACATTCGTTTCATTGCCGAAATTATAGCTTGGCCCCGAAGGTGTGCCTAGCTCTGTCCCTAAGGGAACGAACCGGTATCGGTTAACCGGCCTCCATGTCCATCAACCCAGCCAATCCTGCCGCCTTGGCAAGGTCCATCCCGCCCGCGACTAACTTCTGAAACGACTGTGCCCGGCCGGCCAGGTCCACGTTGTAAAGATCGAAGCCCAGCCGGATCGGCGCTTCCAGCTTGGCCGCGAGCTCGGCCTGCAACATCCGGGCCAGCGGTTGCACGGTCCCTAGAAAGAACTGCCGCAGGGCTTCTCGCTTGCTTGTGCCGTCGGAATCATCAAACATGGCGACCGAACACCCAGCAGCGGCCAGGACGGCCTTAAAGGCATCGGCCCGGACTTGTACCAGCCCGGCCGCCGGCGCCGGCCCCAACCGCTCGGCCTTCCAGTCCCTTTGAGGGGCCGACAGCCTGCCATCGCCCCAACCGGCCGCCGTGGTTTCCAGCAACAGCGCCTTGCCCCTGGCCGTCCGGAGATCGGCCTTCAGTTCCTTCAAGGGATCCTCGTCGGTCCCGTCCCCGCCGTCCTGAGGGATGGCCAGCAGATTGGCAATCGGCCCGCCGGCCTCGTCGGCCAGGGACCGCTCGGACTCCGATTGCAGTCGTGCCGTGATATTGGCCCAGGATAGCGGCCCGGTCCCTGTGTACCGCTGGCCGGGAGTGGACCCCCACTTGACAAACACGACCCCCGAAAAGGGCAAGTGGCGAGTGACGGACGTTGATGGTCCGTAGACCGTGGCCCGAACGCTCCAGCTTGACGGATGGGCCGATCCCTCGAAATGCCAGCTTGCCGCCGGCAGAAGGGATACCCGCCCCGCGTTGTCCACGTCCAGGACGTGCAGGGATTGACCCGACCTCACCAGGTCGCGCCCGACTTGCCCCAGGAACTCGGCAGACACCGCCCCGGTCGCCCACTCAGGCCCCGAGACCTCAGCCGCCGCCAGGGCCCGGGAGAGTGCGCCGGCAGCCGCCTCGACCGCGGCCGTTGATCCGGTGCTTGCCGCCGTCCCGGCCGCTTGAGCTTCCAGCAACCGCACAACGGCATCGGTGAAGCTCCCGCCCGATTGCCGCCGCTCCGGCCTGAATTGTGAAATCCCCAGCTCGATCATATCGCCCCAGCTCGCCGGCGCTTCCACCGGCTCAATAATCCCTTGGCCCCGGATCGGTGAAACATGGCCGCATGGTTGACGGCATACTCGACCCGCTTCGCTCCCAGCTCCTCCTCCACAATCCCGCCGAAATCGGATTGGGCCAGGTAGCCAGCAAGCCTCACCACGGCTTCATTCTGAACGCATGACGGCGCGTTCGGCGCCTCGGCCTCAACTATCGCCTTTGCCACTTTCCGAAGCTGCGCCGCGTGTGTTTCGGCCACCCCGGACACTCGTTGCCGCAGTTCCTCGGCCGTAATCGTTACAGCCATAACCGCCGCCTCTTGGCCTTGCCCCTGGCCTCCACCGTTGCGCCCGAGTAGGCCCCCGAATCCACCAGACCAGCGCCCACCAGGCGCGCCCGCTGGATTACCCGCAGCCCGTCCCGGCGCGTCTCCTTTTCGGCCCGGAACTCAACAGACAGGCCCCGCAGGACACCCGCCCGGACGTTTGTGGCCGCGTCCCTGCCGGCCGTGGTGTCCGGCAGCTCGATCGATACCCGGACCTCGGTTTCCGTGGCCTCGGGAATGAACCGCGCAATGGGATCTTGCCGCTTGTGCATGGCCCTCAGCAAGACGCCATCGGCCGGCCAATGCAAGGCCCCGGCCTCAAACACTTCCGGCCGGTCGCTCGCCCGCTCGCCGTAGGGCAGCAAGACGCCCACCAGGCGGCCGGGACTCATGCGCTCGGCATCAGACTCAAACCGGATTTCAACCGTTCGGCTTTCGTGTTCCATGCTCACCTACCGCCGCCCCGGAAGGCGTCTATACCACCGATCGGACGCTTGCTTGCAGGCCCTCGACAGCCGCCCCGACTTCCCGGCCAGCCGCCGCGCTATCACTTCTTCGCCCGGATCCACAATGACTTCCTCCGTACCCTCCAGGGCCGGGCCAAAATCTTCCCGCCGCGGCCCCAGGATCTCCAGCAGGAACCGCCGCCGGCCGGGATCCCCGTCAGAATTGGTTGCTACCACGTCAATCCCGCGCTTGCGCGCCGCCGTGATAACGGCCCGCCTCGTGTACTCGGCAAGGGGCAGGATCCATTCCGGCCGCTCTGGATACTTCCCATCCGGACCGCGCTCTTGCTGGAGCATGGCCACAACCAGGGATTGAAAGTCTGCAACCACCGTCGGACGGCTGGCCGCATCGCGCCGGCGCTTGGCTTCCTGGCTCTTGCCAGCCCCGGCCGGACCGCTTATCAGGACAGATCCCATGGCAAATCCTGCAAAAACGGCCCCAGGATGGTCTCGGAGGTATAGACCACCCTGGAGCCTTAGAAACGCCAGCAGGCGCGGCCGCAGCGCCAGCGCGGCCCCTTTAGGCCGCGACCTTGAAAGCGATTTGAGAGTAAGCGTCCGGCTGAACCAGGATCACGTCCCCGAGCAGGACGTGCATTGTAAAGAACCGCTCACCCTTGGCGCTCCCGCTGTAAATGTCGTTGATTGAAATTTCGTTCCAGTGGGGACAAACCGCCGTCCGCATGGCTCCGGTCCCGCCCATCATGGACCGTCCCATCCGAAAGAGGATGCCTTGCTGGAGTTTGTTGGCTGCGTCCGGCATCCGCTTGTTGGTCTTGAAGCCTCCGGATTGGGCCATCAGGTAGGACGCGGCCGAAAGCTCGCCCTTGTAATTGGCGGCCGATTGAAAGGTCTTTCCGGCCAACTGATAGGTGTCCGGCCCCACCAGCAGCGCCACGTCCCTTTGACTCAGCGCCCAAAGGCCATCAACCCCGCCGGCCAGGGCCGCAGCGAAAAGGTCGAACGTGGCCAAGGTGTCCGGGGCGCTTGGATCCGTCAATCGGTGAAACAAGCCCACCAGATCCGCCCCGGAATTGCTGCCGGCCCCGTTCAGCCCTTGCTTGTCCAATTCGTCCGACAGGACCAGGGATAAATTTTCGCGCAAAATTGGTTCGAAATTTCCTTGACCTATGGCCGCCACGTCCTCAATCCGAATCCCCAACCTGGCGCTGATCCGCTTGGGAGTAACCGACGTCACCGTGAAGGCCGCCGCGGTGGCTTCCTGTGCCGCGCCCTTGGCCTTGCTGGCGGCCGTCAGGGACGTGGTAATCGTGGCGCTTGCGTAGGTGCCGGACTCGACTCGGGGCATTTCCACCCCAAGTCCCGGGAGGATAGACTGCGCGAACACGGCCGGCCTGATCCGGTCCAGGTTGACCCCGACCGTCCCAGGGGCAGCCGTTGCCGCGTCACCCTGCCGATGCTCGGCCCGTTCCTCCGGGGCCACCGTGTCCCATAGCTCGATTGGGATGCCGTCCCCGATGCCGGCGGCCTCCTGCAACTCCCGTTCGGCTCCGTCCACTCTCCGGCCCGACAGCGCCGCCCGTAGGTAGGCCGACAGGTTGGCCCGGCTGCGCAGCTCCAGGCGCTCCCGGCGCTCGGCGTCCGGCTCGGTTTCCAGGGCCCGGCTTTCGGACTCGCCCTCGGCTACCAAGGCCGCCCGATACTGCGTTTCCTTGGCCCGGAACTCGGTTTGCAGCCGGTCGGCTTCCTGCCGGATTTCGTCGGTGAAGGCGTCACCCTCCAGCCCTGCAATCTCATTCAGCCGTTGCCGGATCTCCGACAGTCGGACGGCCAGCCGTTGCGAATTGGTCATGATCGACCCTCCATGAAAAACTGACTTCCGTTACTCCCCATCCGAAATTCGATCCGGAATGGGGTTTCCGTCCGCGTCACGCGCAACCCCGTCCCGGACCTTGTGCGCATTCCTCAAGTGCTCCAGGTAGTTTTGATATGCCATTTCTGCGGCCTCGCGCTGCGCCCGCGCCTGGGGGTCCAGGTTTGCCTCGAGGGCCGCGAGTGCGTAATGAATGACCTCACCAGCGGGAATTTTCGCCCCAGGGGCCGGGACGGCGCCGCCGGTCGCGCACAGTACAAAGCGCAGGTTTGACCGTTGCGGCTCCGGCAATTCCGACAGCAACCGCCCGCACCGGTCAATCAAGTTTCGGGTTTCACGATTTACCCGAACGGTCGTTACCGGCGCGACCTCCAGAATTTCGCCCTCGGGAGTGCCGTCTGCCATCATTGCCGGGCCGCCCTTCCCGTCTCCGTTGATTTGGACGTGGTATCGAATTGGCTTTTTTTTCATCTTGCCCTCTCGAAATCTACAAATAATATACAATTGTTAAATCTTCCCTGCAAGAAAAACCCCCCTCAGCAGGTCGGCCCACCGTTGCGCCTCATCACTCAGGGGTCGCCGGTGCGCCTCAATATGACAGCGCCGACAAAGGACGGCCAGGTTATCGGCCGCGTAGGCATCCCCGCCCCGGTGCAGCGGCCGCTTGTGGTGGACCTCGAGACGGCCAGCCTTGCCGCACCGCTCGCAGCGGTAGCCGGTGCGCTTGAGTTCGCGCCGGCGGACCCGATCCCAGCGCCGGCCCCGGATGCTGGCATAGAACCTCGAGCCCGCCCGATCCATCACACCGCCCCTCGATAGCGCCAGCGAGGACGTCGGGGCCGGCGGATCCACCGCGACAACGCGCCGGCAGCCAGCAGCCAGGCCGCCGCCACATCATCCCGCGCCGTGTTATTCGATCCCCGCTTGACCAACCGGACCGAGCCTTGATCGTCGTTTTTAACCATGGCCACCGACAGAGAGGCCGTCAACAGATCCCGCGATCCGGTTTCCACCGACAGCGGCCCATCGGCCGCCAGCTTCCGCAGGCCCCTGATATCCTCGCTCGCCTCGCTCCACCGCGTAACTCTTGGAACCAGCCGCGCACCGTTCACCGCGTCCGCCAGCTCGGGAAGGCGGAAGCGATCACACAGGATGCAATCGGGGCCGCCCCAGGCCGCCACGGCCGAACCGTGAAGGAATGCCGGCGCCGGAACCCGGAACCCATCGGCAACCAGCAGCCGGCCGGATTCCTCCAGCTTGCGGTAGAGGCCAGCCGGTACGCGGTCCCGTTTCTCCTGATCTTCCAGCGAGGGAATTCCAGGGGCAACCGCCAGGGCTTCGGTTCGGCCGTTGCGCCACAGCGCCACCGCCGCGGACCATGCGCGGCCGCCGCCCAAGTCATAGGCGAACATCGGCAGGCCTTCCCGATCCGGGACCGCCCTGGCCGTCACTCGCTCCCAATCCTCCACCGTCAGCAAGACCTCGCTTTCGTCGGCTGTCGGGATGTTCAACCGGTAGGACAGAAACCGAGCCTTTAGCCGAGTGTCCCGCCTTGCTGCGTCCCGCTCCTGTAGTAGCTTGGCCCGGAAGTCTGCCGATATCGCCGTCAGTGGGTTTGCCTTGCGGATGGTTGGCCAGCGGTCCCAGGTCTTGCGATCCCCCTGCAGCACCTGCACGTACACGCCCGGCCCCGATCCGTCCTTAACCAGATCGTGCCACCAGCCGCCCGTTGATGGCGCCAGCGTCCCTATGTAGACGGCGCGGAGTGGTGAGCCCGGCTTTCCCTTGGCGGTTTCGATGGCGTCATGAACCAACGTCCCGCCCCTCACTTCCCAGGCCCCAGGTTCGTCGGCAATCACCCAGGGGCAACCGACAAGGCCCATGGCCGTCTTGCCGTTCGATCCGATCACCCGCAGCTTAGTATTGCTGGCCGTGTGTGTGATCCCTATTCGCGTGTTGCTGTCCAAAAACCGATAGCCGCCCCTTGGTTCCAGGATTGCGCGCACAAACCGAAAGACTATCCTGGCCTGCTCGATCGAGGCCGCGCACAAGACCGACTCAGTCCCAGGACGGAATAGACGATCGGCCGGAGACAGAACCCGCGCCGCCAAGTGTCCCGCCAGCCAGGATTTCCCGTTACCACGGGGTAGACACAGCACGGCCGTATCGACCCCGCGAGCTGTCGCCCGTGCCAGAAACCGCCTTTGAAATCGTCGAAGCTGATTCATTTCGAGTTACACAGAAAGCCCCCGTGGCGAGGTGCGACCCCCAAGCAATCCGCCGCCGGTGCCATCACGCCCTTATCCAGTCCAGCTTGCTCCGCCTCGCCGTCGCCAGCCCGTGCCGGCGGCAGAGATTGCGCACCGACCCCGCGCACCACCGATAAGCCTTGCCCTGGCTCAGAGTGCGGCAAGTGGGGAGTCCGGCCCTATCGAGCTCGGCCGCGGTTTCCTCGAAGGTGAAGCCTTGCGACCGACACAACCGGACCAGGGGCAGCGCCAGCGCGTCACAGTCGGCCGTCCGTCCGTTGCGTTCTGCCATCATGTTCCGCCTCAGTGATTGGCTCCAGCGGCTTCCCTTCGGTGTCGGCATTGTTACCCCCTCGCTATCGGTTCCCGCGTCTTGATGATTTTGCCCTGTTTCCGCTTATCGGTTCCCGGTTCCGGTTCCTTTAGGGAACCGTAGAACCGGCGGAACCGCTAAACAACGGTTCCCGGAACCGCTCGGAACCGCTAATCCCCATAGTCTATTGCGGCCTGAACTTCGGCCTTTTCCTCTTGCGTCAGGCCCCCGCCGTCCACCCGGTAGACCCATCCGCGCCCCTGCTTTTCCTTTTCGATCCGGCCAGCTTCCACGAGTCCCCGGACGGCCTCAATCACCTTGAACCGCCGAATCCCGGCCGCCTCCTGCACAGCGGTAATTCCGCGGATCCCCTCCAGCCCGGCCGCCTTGATGGCCTCATAGACCGTTTCCATATCGCCCGCTTCGGCTTCGGTTCCAGTGTCGGCCTCGACCTTGGGCGCGGCCAACTCCCAGGCAAAACCGCCGCTTGCGTCCCAGGATCCGGCCAAGGTCGCAATGGGCCGCCCCATCCCGGCCTCCAGGTCGCCAATGCGGTCTTTTTCGTTCAGCAAGGTGACGTGCCCGCCCTTGGTTTTGGTCCACGGTCCGCCGGTAAATCGCAACTGTCGGTTGCGGTCCAGGTAGGGCCGGCCGCCTTCCACCCGCAGGGCCGCACCGTCCACCCTGGCGCGCTTGGTTTGGCTTCCGATCGGCCCCGCGGGCCGGTCCTTTTCGCGCTTTGGGATGTGATCCACCAGCAGGACCGCAACATCGGCCTTGCGCCAGGGATCAACAGCCTTGTCCAACCAAGGATTTACATCATCCGAAGCATGGCCGCCACCGCCCCAGGTTTCGGCGCTGTCGATCACCACCAGGGAAAAGCGCGGGGCCGGGGCCGTCAGCAACCACCCCAGGGCCTCGCCCTTGATGGCATTGGACTCGATTAGTTCCGGGGCATTGTAAAAGCGGAAGCGGTCCGTATTGGTGACAGACTCCAGCAGGCCCAAGGGGCCGGCCCGCGTCGCCACAGTTCCGGGCCTATCTTCGCAATCCATCCAGAGACACCGGCCGCCGCGCTCGATGGCCTTGCCGGCGGCAATCAGGGCCACCCAGGACTTGCCGCAGCCCGGCTCACCGTGCAACGTTGAAAAACGGCCGGCATACAGAATGGCGGCCCCATCGGACCGCTCCAGGATGCACGGTTGGCGCTCGATCGGTTCCGCGGTAACGGGAAGGTGGAGCTCTTCAAAGGTGGGATTGTCGGCGCGGGCCTCGGCCGTATCAAACAGGTAGCGGATGGTCCGGTCTTTTTCCTCGATGATCCATTGAACCAGCGTTGCATCATCCAGGTTCGGCGCATAGTAGCCGTAATCGCTCGGATCCAGGTTGAAGTATCGCCACTTGCCTTTATCGTCCTGGACGGGTAAACGTCCATCCCGCCCCGGCCGTTGCTTGTCGGCCGCAGACGTGTTACTCTCACCGTCCATAGGTCATACCGTCGTGCCAGCCCCGGGCTGCCATCCTGGGGCTTTTTTTGTGCGCTCAGGCAGACACGCGGGAGCCCTCGCCAGTTGCGCGGGGCCGGCTTGCGATCCAGGATTCAATTTCAGATTGAGGCCAGCGGACGGCCTTTCCACCAAGTTTCAAAGGTAGAGGAAACAAGTTTTGCCTCATCAATCGGTAGACCGTCGATCGGGCAAGTCCACAGCGCCGCTCTACCTCCGTTCGGGTCAAAAGTCGGTCAATCATATTTCCTCCAGTTCTCGAGATCAGAAAATCCACCGCTTTCCCAAACAATGCCCAACTTTCCCGCACGGGTACATACCGAAAATATGGGGTAGTAGTTTTAGGGTGTTAACGTCGCCGTTGTTTCTTGCCGGGTGGGAGAATGAGGCCTTGGTCTCGAGCCCGTTCGATATGTGGCCTCATGTTTCTCCAGATTGAACGGATGGCCCCATAGCTCATGTTGAGCCTTTCCGCCACAACATGACAGGCCGTCCGAGGATGCGCGGAGATTCGTTGATCGAACTCGTAGGGTATCCCAGTTACGTCGCGGATACCGTTGACAGCTGCGGCAATCGCAAGGTCCCTCATTCGGTTTCGGTGAGCAACCCGCCCGCCTCCTTTCGGTTTCTTGAGAACCCCCGCTGCGGCATCTATCCACCATTCAGCCAATCTATTTGGCAAGGGCTTGCCGCCCCGCCGAAGTCGTCTAACAAGGGCTTCCAGCACGTCCCAAGCAAGCCGGTCTTCTTGGGATGCAAGGATGTACAAAGCCAACATCTCCGGTCGCCGCCTTAATCCTTCTCCTTGCATCTCAACCAGGAACTCGTAAGTTCCAAACTCCGCCAGTGTCGCCTCAAGAAAGTCGAGCCAATATTCTTCATCAGCCGGACCGCCGTGGAAGGCAGGGTGTGTCTGTATCTTGCGTATCAGTGCTTCCACCTTATCCATGGATCCGCACCACCTTCCCGACAGCTCGGGTCAGATAGGCGGCCCACTGATCCATCAACTGCCGCCGCTTGGCGAACAAGTCACTTCGGAAATAGGCGCCCTCGACACCGCCGACCGTATGGGCCAACGCGGCCTCAGCAATTTCGCGCGGTACATTCGCCCGCTCGCCGCACCAGTCACGGAAGCTCGATCTAAACCCGTGCACAGTTGCCCGCTCGGCCAAGCCGGTTGACCGCAGCAGCTTGGTTAAAGTCATATTGGATAGACAGCGCCCAGGCCTCAGCGCCGAAGGGAAAATCAGACTGGAACCATCATCCAGCACCCGGGCCTGCTCCAGTACCGAGACCGCGGCATCAGACAGCGGTACCCGATGCTCGGCTCCGCCCTTCATTCGCTCGCCAGGAATGCGCCATTCTCTCGCGTCCAGGTCAATCTCGCTCCAGGTCGCTTCCCGGGCCTCACCACTACGGGCGGCCGTCAATACCAGAAACCGGAGACAGTACTTGGCGGCCATGCTCGCGTTGGTCCCCTCCACCTTTGCAAGCGCCGCGGCGACCTCCTGATAGGGCAGCGCCCGGAAGTGAGTTTTGCCGATCGCCATTGTCGGCAGCGCTCCAGAGATTGCCTCGCCGGCCACGTTCTCTCCCGGAATGTAGTTGTGTGCTTGCGCCCAGGAAAAAATCGCCCGGATCCGCTGGCGCAGCCGCCGCGCCCGCTCCGGACGGCTCGACCAGATAGGCGTCAGGATTCGCAGCACGTCCTCCCGGCGGACTCGATCAACCGGAGTACTGCCGACCATCGGAAAGGCGTATCTCTCAACAGAACTCCACCAGTCCGCCGCGTGCTTGGCGTTTCGCCACTTGGGCTTGAGCCCCCTAAATGTGCGTTCGGCGGCCTCCTGGAAAGTTGGCATCTTGGCCTTGCGTTTCCCGGCCAGCGGATCGCCGCCGTCCACCCTGGCGAGCTTCCGATTCTCAAATGCCTTGATTCTGGCTTCGGCCAGACTCACCAGCGGCCAGCCGCCCAGGCCAATGTCCCGGCGCTTGCCGTCGATGGCGATTCGTTGCACCCAGGACTTCGATCCACCGGGCGCAACGACCAGAAACAGCGTCCCGCCATCACCGTATCGCCCCGGTTCTGTGATAGATTTGACCTTTACAACAGTGAGCTTGCCCATGTTCCCTCCGCGCTTCTCCCACGTTTTATCCCACGACCTATATAGGATTATAAGGGATTGTGCAGGAACACGCAAGCACAAAAAGGGAATATAACTCCCTTTATATCAGTTACTTATGGGATTTTCTAAGAATTGGCGGGAAGGGGAAATGGTGGACGAGAAGGGGATCGAACCCTCGACCTCGGCGTTGCGAACGCCGCGCTCTCCCATCTGAGCTACTCGCCCAGGCTGAACGGGTCTGTTTAGCATCTTGGCCCAAAATGAGTCAAGCCATTTAGGCGCGGAAGGCGGCTGGTCGTCTACCAGTCGCCGGCAGGTGAAAATCCGGCCACGCGGCAGTCCCCTCCTGCGGTTCCTGCAGGAATTCCCGCCCTGCCCCTTGCTATATTGGTCCAGGAAGGATAGAACTCTGCCCGGAGGCACCCGGGAAATGCGCCGGCTGTTGTCTTGACTTCCTGTTCATGAAATTTCTCCTCACCAACGATGACGGCTTCGATGCCCCCGGGCTCCAGGCACTGATCAAGGCGGTCGAGGGTCTGGGGAGATGCGTGGTGGGGGCGCCCCAGGAACCGCTGTCGGGCTGCAGCCACCAAGTCACCACCCATGAGCCCATCCGGGTGGAGGCTCGCGGCCTCTCGCGCTACAGCCTCTCGGGAACGCCCGCCGACTGTGTACGTATCGGCCTGCGCCAACTGGCGTCCAATGCCGATTGCGTGTTATCGGGAATCAATCAGGGAGGGAACCTGGGTGCGGATGTCTTTTATTCCGGCACGGTAGCGGCCGTTCGGGAAGGCGTGCTGGAGGGCGTGCCGGGCATCGCCGTTTCTCAGTACTGCAAGAAAGACCTTCCCATCGACTGGAACCGCTCGGCCCGATGGGTGCGGCCCCTTCTAAGAAAGCTGTTACAGGCCCCCTGGGCCGCTGGGACCTTCTGGAATATCAATCTGCCTCACCTGGAACCCGGCTGCCCCGACCCACAAACCGTCTACTGTCCCTTGGATATGTCCCCCCTTCCGATCACGTTTCGAATGGAAGGCACCGGTTTTCTGTACAACGGAAACTACCACCGGAGACGGTATGACCCGGGAACGGACGTGGAAGCCTGTTTTCGGGGGGATATCGCCGTCACCCTGGTTCGGCTCGGCTGAACTGCTGCCTCAGGGTCCCGCGGAGACGGCGCCTGCGGCGCTACTCTCTCCGAGCAGTCGGTCGGCGTGCCCGGACGCCAGGTAGCGCTTGGCGCAGGCCTGCACCATGGAGACCATCCCCATCAAACCCATGCTCTTCCCCATGGAGAGGTCCTTGCCGAAGATTCGATAGACCACCTCACCGGGCACCCGGGCCAGGCTGGAGGCCGACTCTCCGGACAGGGTCTCGTCCAGGATGACGGCCATGCACTTGGCAGAGATCCCCTGGGGGTTCTCCACGGCGAAATGGAACTTCAGCGACTGGCTGGGGAGCTCTTCGCACCAGACGTAGGCCTCCGACTCGCAGGCCGGCGTCAGGTGAGTCTTGGAAAAGGGACGTGTGGCAATGAATTCCGGAACCGACTTGAACCGGGAGGCGATGTCGATGAGCATCTGGATGCGCTCGTCGCGGTCGCCCGACAGGTCCAGATACTCCAGCAACATCGCCAGTTTTTCCGGGTATGCGTTCATGATGATCCGGGTTTACCTGCGGCCTGCGACCGCGTTAACCTGGCCGGGAACTGCGGCTTATGGTCTTTCGATGGGCACGTTGACCAGGTTGCCCCACTCCGTCCAGCTCCCGTCATAGTTTCTGACTTGCTGGAAGCCGAGCAGGTAGGTCAGGACGAACCAGGTGTGGCTGCTGCGCTCCCCGATCCGGCAGTAGGCGACGATATCGTCCCCGGCTTGCAGATTGTTTTCACCCGTGTAGATAGCGCGCAACTCGTCGGCGGTCTTGAAGGTGCCGTCCTCGTTGGCGGCGCGGGCCCAGGGGATGTTGGCGGCTCCCGGAATGTGCCCGCCACGCAAGGCGCCCTCGTTGGGATAGGCCTCCATGTGCAGCCGTTCGCCGGTATACTCCGCCGGGCTTCTCACATCCACCAGGGGTCTTCCGGCCTGGACATGCTCCAGCACCTGGTCTCGAAAGACACGGACGTTGCTGTCATCCCTCTCCGGAGCCTGATAACTGGTGGTGGGATAGATGGCGGCCTCGGTCACCAGCGGCCTCCCCTCGCTTTGCCATTTCAGGCGGCCCCCGTCCATGATCTTGGCATTGGTATGCCCGAACAACTGAAACACCCAGAAGGCATAGCAGGCCCACCAGTTGCTCTTGTCGCCGTACAGCACCACCGTCGTCTCCCGGGTGGCCCCGATCCGCCTCATCAGGTCTTCAAACCCCGACTTGTCGAGATAGTCCCGCCGCAGAGGGTGGTTCAGGTCTCGGGTCCAATCGACTTCCACCGCTCCCGGAATGTGCCCGGAGGCATAGAGCAGCGGGTCCTCGTTGGATTCGGCAAACCTGAGATTGGGATCGTTCAGATGCTCCGACACCCACTCGGTCGACACCAGGGCGTCCGTGCTGGCGTATCCTCGTTCTTCAATGGCAGACATAACGCGTCCCTCCTTGTAATGTTTTTCAGAGTTATACCATAGACTTTGCCGGTCGTCCTTCGATCCGCCCCTCTTCGGTACCGAATTGCCCTTGAGCGGGCCCTACCAACCTACCGGCTGGCCCTTGTTCTGTTCATCCAGCCACTTCTGCAGCGGGGCAAAGTATTCCAGAATTGCGGTGGCATCCATATCCCGTTCTCCCGTCAACACCTCCAGCGCCTCCGGCCAGGGCCGGCTGGCCCCCATGGCGAGCATGGCACGCAGGCGCTTGCCGGCAGCCTCACTCCCGTAAATGGAGCATCGATGGAGGCTGTCCTCGCAGGCGGCTTCCCGAGCCAGGGCCCGATGGAATTGAAACTGCAGGATTTGGGCCAGAAAGTAACGGGTATAGGGTACGTTGGCCGGCACGTGGTACTTGGCGCCCGGGTCGAAGTCGTCTTCGCTACGAGCCACTGGGGGAGCGATGCCCTGGTACTTGCCTCTCAGCTCCCACCAGGCCTGATTGTAGCGGTCGGGCGGAATCTCACCGGAGAATACCTTCCAGCGCCACTGATCCACCAGCAGGCCGAAGGGAAGGAAGGCAATCTTGTCCAGCGCCTGGCGCAGCAGCAACCCCAGGTCCTTTGACGACGGGGGCACCTGATCCAGCAACCCGAGCCTTACCAGGTAGGGCGGAGTGATGGAGAGTGCAATGGTGTCACCCACGGCCTCGTGGAACCCGTCGTTGGCACTTTCCCTGAAGAGGACCGGCTGCTGGCTGTAGGCTCTCTGATAGTAGTTGTGACCCAACTCGTGGTGGATGACATTGAAATCCTCGGCGGTGATGTCGATGCACATCTTGATGCGCAAATCCTCGCGCGCATCCACGTTCCAGGCGCTGGCATGGCAGATGACCTCCCGGTCGCGGGGTTTTTCAAACAGGGATCGATCCCAGAAGCTCTGCGGCAGGGGGGCGAATCCGAGCGAACTGAAAAATCCCTCTCCGTAGGAGACCATCTGCCTTGGGGTCGTCTTTCGAGACCGAAGAATCTCGGTGAGATCGAAGCCCGGATCGGTTTCCCGCGGCGCGACCAGCGGGAAGACGTTGGACCAGGTTTGCGCCCACATGTTGCCCAGCAAGTGAGCCGGAATGGGACCGTCGGCGGGAACCACCTCCGGCCCGTAGTGGGTTCTCAGCCGCTGTCTCACGTAGGCATGCAGCGAGAGATAGAATGGTCGCACCTGCTCCCACAGGCGATCCAGCTCTCGAAGGAAGGCCTCCGGAGGCATGTCGTACTTGGCCCGCCACATGGCGCCCGTATCCGAGAATCCCAGGCTGCGGGCTCCCTGATTGGCCAGTTCCACGTACCGCTGAAAATCCCTTCGCATTGGAGGAGAAATACCTCTCCAGCCAGTCCAGGCTGCTTTCAGCGCTTTCGGATCCCGGCTGGAAGCCATGATGCGGGATAGATCCTGCAGGTTCCGACACTCGTCGCCGGCCTCCCCGCAAACCTTCCCTTTTCCATAGGTGGATTCCATTGATGTCACCAGCCGAGTGAGCTCCTCGCTGGCCTTGGGGTCGGGAGGAGCGGCCAGCGTCAGCGACAGTCGAAGCAGCTCCAGTTTCCTTGCCAGTTCCCTCGGCAAACCGGCCGTTTCGAAGCCCGACGATTCCTTGGCCAGCCTGGCGGTGGCCTCGATGGCCCGCTTGCTGGCCACTGCAGCCAGAGCCTGGGTGTCTCCGGTGATATAGGTCGACCGGACCCAACTGGCGCGGGCGGCCTCGGTCCAGAGCCCCAGCAGGCGTTCCTCCGCCTGGCGCACGAACTCTTCCGCCGCGGACGAGGTGGACTCGGCTGCGTCCTGCGATCCGGCCAGCCCCGAAAACGATCCGGACGCCAGGACCATGACGCCCCCAATGACCAGCATCAATCTCTTCAAGGAATCACTCCTTCTCCGGCCGCTCAGGCCGAACGGTCCACTCAGTTTATAATCTGGATTCGCCTCCCTCAATATTTTTGTCTTCACCGGTTCTAACACTCGTTCCAATTGTCCCTTGTGCTTCCGGAGCAGGCAAAATAGACTGGTTGGAGTGGACTGAAAGGGGCAAGCGCGTCCAGCCGAACCCCAGCGAAAGGCCAATCATGCGGGGCTTCAACACCATCGTCTTCATGATGGCTTTGCCCCTTGGTGCCGGATCGATCAGCTGCACGAGCGAGGCCGGTTCGAACAGGACCGAGCCACTGTCCAAGGCCTCTCCGTCTCACAGCGCCGGTCCACTCGCAACCGTCAGCATTTTTTCGGTAGAGAAGGGAGAGCTGGTCATGGTGAAAAAGGTAGTCAAGTCCGAGGAGGATTGGCGCAATCAACTCACGCCCCTGCAATACAACGTGACCCGCAAGGGAGGAACCGAGCTCGCCTTCAGCGGGAAGTACAATTTCGCCAAGGAGACCGGCATCTACCAGTGCGTGTGCTGCGGAATCGACCTGTTCACCTCCGACACAAAGTACGACTCGGGAACCGGTTGGCCGAGCTTCTGGGAGCCCATTGCTCCCGAGAACATCCGCACCGAAACGGACAGGGCTTACGGCATGGTCCGGACGGAAGTCCTGTGCAATCGCTGTGACGCCCACCTGGGACACGTTTTCAATGATGGCCCCAGGCCGACCGGCTTGCGCTACTGCATGAATTCGGCGGCTCTCAACCTCAAGACGGAATAGGGAGAGGCAATCAGAGACCCGTTGGAAGCACCCCTCCCGCTCGAAGCCATTCCAGGCAATGTTCCACCCCCATCTTGCCAATTCCCTTCGATGGTCCCTGATGGGCGCATGGCTGATGGGCACGGCATTCCTCTGGTTGGTCGCCACCGAAAACTTCCGTCGGGTGGATGCGGTTCTGAGCAGCCCCCATCCCGAATTCCACCAAAGGCTGGAACCCCTGCCCGCCGACGAGGCGCGCGTCGCCCTGCGTTTCCTGGCCTCCGAGCTCAATCGCTTCTATTTCACCGTCTGGGGCTGGTCCCAGTTGATGCTTGGAGGGGTGATCCTGATCTTGAGCTGGCGCCTGGCGGCTGACCGCTTCGAGTTGGGTCTGCTGGGCGCAATCTGGTTGTTGGCAGCCATTCTGACACTTTGGGTGACGCCGTCCCTTGTCGAAATCGGACGCCAGGTCGACTTCATCCCCCGATCTCCGCCACCGCCACAGATGGATGCCTTCTGGCGTTACCACCTTGCCTACACTGTGACCGATCTGGTCAAGTTTGGCGCCGGACTTTTATGGTTGCTGCGATCCGGGCTGAAGCGGGCCTGATACCCTCTCCAAAGCTGAGGCCTCTCATCATCCGGTAGCCGGGAGGCCGGCAGCCCTGCCCCACCGAAGGGGCACCGCCGCTCTAGTTTTGCTTCCATGCCATGGCTATTTACGCGATCGGCGACATTCACGGATGCTTCCGGACCCTGCAGCGCCTCATGGAAGCCATCCGGTTCGACCCCGGCCGGGATCGACTTTGGCTGGTGGGCGACCTGGTCAACCGCGGACCGAGATCCCTGGAGGTCCTCCGCTGGGCGCGGAATCTAGGCGATCGAGCCGTCTGCGTTCTCGGAAACCACGACCTCAAGCTGCTGGCCTGTGGCCTGGGAGTTCGATCTTCCCTGAAGAACCCTCAACTGAGCTCGATACTGGCTGCCGGGGACCGCGAGGAATTGCTCGCCTGGCTCAGAGGCCGGCCTCTGGTTCACCGCGAAGGAGGGTATGTCCTGGTTCACGCCGGACTGTTGCCGGAATGGACGGTGGATCGGGCACTCCAACTGGGAGAGGAAGTTCGACGGCGCCTGAGGGGGCCGGGAGCCGCGGAGCTGTTGCAGTGCCTGACGGCGAGGAACCTGTCGGCAATCAAGGAGGAAGAATCCGAATTATTGCGACTGGCGGCGGCGCTCCGTGCCATGACCCAACTGAGGACGCTCAACCCGGACGGGAGCATGGACCACACCTTCGTGGGCCCACTGTCGGAGATGCCCGACTCCCTCATCCCCTGGTTTTCGTTTCCCGGCCGGCGCAACCGCTCCGCCACCGTCCTTTTCGGGCATTGGGCCGCCCTGGGGTTGCACCAGGCGCCCGGAACCGCAGGCCTCGACAGCAACTGTGTCCGCGGAGGGCCGCTGACGGCCATGCGATTGGAGGACGGCAGGATTTTTCAACAGGAATATGTGGATTAACCCGCATTTCTCACCAGGGGGCATGATCATGGCGCAGGAATTTCCCCTTCAGCGCGTGCTCGCGACCGAAGAGCGTAGCGGTTTCTACGGTCGAGGGAGCATGTGTGCGCTGAAAGGGAAAGGACAAGCCAGGGCATGCCCAGGGCCGTCTGTGATGCGCAAGCCCTTGACATGGAGCCAATCAAGGTGCTGAAGATAATCTACTTCTTGTAATGCCTCCAGCGACTTGGTGAGAAATGCGGGTTAACTCCTTTTGAACTCCCCCAGCACCGCGTTCAGGCTGCTCTTGGCATCTCCGAAGAGCATGCGGGTGTTGTCCTTGTAGAAGAGGGGGTTTTCAATTCCCGCAAAACCGGCTGCCATCGAACGCTTCAACACAATCACCACCCTGGCCCGGTCAACCTCGATGATCGGCATTCCGTAAATGGGACTCTCGGCGTCGTCCCTGGCGGCGGGGTTGACCACGTCGTTGGCGCCAATCACCACACACACATCCACCGTCTCCATGGTGGGATTGACGTCGTCAATCTCGACCAGAAGGTCGTAGGACACGTTGGCCTCTGCCAGCAGGACGTTCATATGTCCCGGCATCCGGCCGGCGACCGGATGTACGGCATAGCGGACTTCGCAGCCATTGTCTTCCAGGATCTCCCCGAGCTCCATCACCCCGTGTTGGGCCTGGGCGACCGCCAGGCCGTAGCCCGGCACGAAAACCACCGACCGGGCCGCTTCCAGGATGAAGTAGGCGTCCTCGACCGAGATGGGTCGGGGCTCGCCATGGACCTGTTTGCCGCCTTTCCCGGCAACGGCTCCGAACCCGCTGAACAGCACGTTGGTGAGAGACCGGTTCATGGCCTTGCACATGATGTTGGTCAGTATGAGACCGCTGGCTCCCACCAGCGCACCGGCCACGATCAGGATGTTGTTGAAGATCACAAATCCTGCCGCGCATGCTGCCAGCCCGGAATAGCTGTTGAGAAGCGAGATGACCACCGGCATGTCGGCCCCGCCGATGGGGACCACCACCATGATGCCAAGCAGAAAGGCCAAGCCCATCAGGAACAGGAACAGCGTCTGGCTCTCCGGGGAATCGAGACCGTAGAGCACGCCGCCCAGGCAGAGAAGCGCCAGCAACAGGAAATTGATCGGCTGCTGACCGGGGAAAAGCAACGGCCTGTTGAGGCGAAAGGATCGCCAACCGATCTCCTTCAGCTTGCCCCAGGCCACCAGACTGCCACTGAAGGTGACCCCGCCGATCACGACCGCCAGCAGGATGGTCACCGCACCCAACGGGTCCTGAAGCGGCTGGCGATGGTAGGCTTCCCAGCCCACCAGCAGGCTGGCTCCCCCGCCAAAGCCGTTGAACAGCGCCACCAGTTCCGGCATCTCGGTGAGCTGCAGGCGGGTTGCCGCAAGGGATCCTATGGCCGAACCGATGAGAACTCCCAGCAGGATCCACTGGTATTCCACCACCTCCGTATGGAGGAGGGTGACGACCACCGTCAGGAGCATGGCACAGGCAGAGGCCAGATTCCCCCAGCGGGCCGTGTCGGGGGAACTCATCAACTTCAGACCCAGGGCAAACAGGAAGGCCGCCAGCAGGTAAGCCAGTTGGATGGTAACGCTCACTTCCGGTCCCCGCGCTTCCTCTTGAACATGGACAGCATCCGCTGAGTCACCAGGTACCCCCCGACCACGTTGATGGTGGCCAGCGTGACCGCGGCCGTGCCCAGACCGATGCTGAGGGGCGTGCTGTCGGCGGCCCCGGCGGCCAGCAGGGCTCCGACCAGCGTAATCCCGGAAATGGCGTTGGACCCCGACATCAGCGGAGTGTGCAGCGTCGCCGGCACCTTGGAAATCAACTCGAGACCCAGAAAGACGGCAAGCATCAGGATGAACATCAAAAAGATCAGGTCCGCGGACATGGACTCTCCTCAGCGATTGACGGACGGGTTGATACCCTCATACAAGATGCGACCTCGGTGGGTAACCAGGCAGGCGCCAAGCACCTCGTGATTCAAATCCAGATTTAGACGGGGCTCACCTTCGTGCAGGCATTCTTCGATGAGGTGGAAAAGGTTGCTGGAATACATCTGGCTGGCGTGGGCAGCGACACGGCCGGGAAGGTTGGCCAGGCCGATGATCCTCACGCCCCCGGTCTCGACGATTCGATCCACCTCCGAACCCTCCACGTTGCCCCCCCGCTCCACGGCCAGATCCACCACCACGCTGCCCGGTCTCATGCGGCTCAGGGTCTGCCCGGTGATCAATCGAGGGGCCTGGCGGCCAAAAACCTGGGCGGTGGTAATCACCACATCCGACTGGGCGCAGACAGCCGCCAGCGCCTCCTGCTGCAGGCCCAACTGCTCCTTGGAGAGAGCCCGGGCGTAGCCTTGCCTGGTCTCTCCCGTGCTGCCCAGTTCGATCTTTACAAAGCGGGCTCCCAGCGACTTGACCTGCTCTTCCACCACGGGCCGCGTGTCGTAAGCCTCGACCCGCGCCCCCAGCCGCTTGGCCGTGGCGATGGCCTGAAGACCCGCCACTCCCGCGCCGAGCACGAAAACCCGCGCCGGCAATATGGTGCCGGCCGGAGTTGTCATCATGGGGAAAATCTTGTCCAGGGCTTCGGCCGCCAGGATCACCGCCACATACCCCGCCAGGCTGGCCTGGGAACTCAAGGCATCCATTTTCTGGGCCCGGGTGGATCTCGGAATCAGCTCCATGCTGACAGCGCTGATTCCTCGACTACTCAGAAGTTCAATCAACTCGGATGCCTGGAAGGGATCCAGGAAACTGATGGAAAGACACCCCTCTCCAAGGCGGGCCACATCCTCCGCCGGAAGGATGCGAACACCGACAACCAGGTCGGCAGCCGCAAGCATGCTCTCCCGCTGGGAAGAGACCTCGGCCCCGGCGGATCGATAGGCCTCGTCCGGGCAGCCGGCGCCCGCTCCCGCTGAGGCCTCCACCGTAACCTGTATCCCCTTTTGGACCAGCTGCTCCACGTGGTCGGGGATCAAGGCTACCCGGCGCTCCTCCTGATCGCGTTCCCTCGGTACGGCGATTTTCATGGACAGAACCCTCCGAGCGGCCGGAACCGGTCCGGCGGACAGCGGCTCACTGCCATCGGGCCTGAAGAAATGGCCTTGCCCTTGGCTTCGACCCGGAACCGGCCATCATACCCGAAGGCAATCCGGTGACTGAAGAAAATCTCGAGCCGGACTATTGTCACTTCTTCGAAACCGGTGTTTCGATCCACCGTTGAATTCCCCGAGTCTTTCGTCACCTATTTAACCTTCGTGGATTCCGGAACGGCCCCGCAGCCACCCTGGAACATCAGGCGGAGGAACCGGTGCAAAAGACTCTGGAAGGAGTCGCCGATTTCTGCAACAATGCGTGCCACGCCGGCAAGCGGTTGAACCCGAGCAAATAGCTGCCGATCGGTTGTTCGGCAGCGTCCAAATTTCGCTTTTCAGTCCGAGGAGAAGCGTTGCCACTGAAATTCATCCACATCACAGACTCCCACGTGGGCGAAACGGTCGACACCCTGTTGTATCTCTATGCATCGGGACGCGCCCTGAGCGCGGCCCTGGCCCACATTGCCCGCCACGATCGCCATGGAGCCGCCTTCATCGCCCACACGGGCGACATGATCTGCACCTCCTCACGCCCCGACTCCTACGAAGGCGCCCGCGCCATCTATGGACTGGAGGGTGACGCTCCGGCGCCGGGTCCGCTCGTTTCTCGCGCTCACGGCCTGGACCTGCCCTGGTACTACATTCCGGGCAACGCCGACGACCGCGACGCCTGCAGGGCCAGGATCTTCCCCCGGGGACCCCGTCACGGCCTGTTCAACTACAGCTGGGAGGTTGGGGGCATCCGTTTTCTAAGTCTGGACTGGGGAGCATGGAAGACCGACGTCTACACTCTGGAGGCGAGCGCCTTCGCCTGGCTGGAAACGCAACTGCAGCAATCGGTTCCCACCATCATCCTCACCCACCACCCTCCGGTCCACGTGGGGGTGGAGATGTTCGACAGGATGACCCCGGAAGATCTACCGCGCTTGCAGAACCTGATTCGCGACTCTTCGGTCACGGCCGTGTTCCACGGACACACCCACTACCCCTGGGAAACGCGCATCGGACACGTTCCCGTCTTCGGCACAGGGTCCATCACCTATCGGTTGAGCTATGACGAGGGGCCCCCGCACTTGAAGCTATTCCCCCCACAGTACCGCGTGGTTACCGTGAAGGATGACGGATCGGTAAGCACCGAGGTGTGGGAATTGGAGTCCCCGGTCTAACAGCAGGAACTGTCGGGGGTACAGCTGTCTTCCTCGAGCAGGGGCAGTCCCTGACCCTGCCCCAGAATGAGGAACGCCCCCCGGTAGGGGGGTCGGCTGAGCTTGGCAGCCGTATCGGTGGAAACCTCAACCGGTTCGTTGCGCGGGAAGAGGTGCCCTTCCTCGTCCATGACCGCCTTTTGCGGTCCGAGATAGATGGCCCGCTGCCCGGTGAAGCGACTCTCGGCGGACCCTTCGAACTTGAAACCTCGCAGTGTCACGGAGTAGAAAGTGCACCCCTCGACTGTCTTCCAGTAGTCCCTCTTCAGGATCTGAAGCCCGTGGAACCCCGCCTGTTCCAGGTAGGTCATGAATTCCTCTTGAGTCAGTGCTCCTGACAGGCACTCGCCCCACAACCTGGGATTGACCCGCAGGTGGTCGGGAACGGATTCCCGGCTGACGATGTCGCTCACCACGATGCGACCGTGATCCTTCAGCACCCGCCACACTTCGCGAAAGACCGCTTTCTTGTCGGGTGAGAGATTGATGACGCAGTTGGATGTAATCAGGTCAACGGTCTTGCTCTCCACCGGGATCTGTTCCAGAAAGCCCCGCCGAAACTCAACCACGTCGTAGCCCAGCTTTTCGGCTACGGCGGTCCGGTTTCGATTGGCCACGGCCAGCATCTCGTCGGTCATGTCCACGCCGATGACCCTTCCCGAGGGGCCTACCTTCCGGGCGGCGATGAAGCAATCGATGCCGCCTCCCGATCCCAGGTCCAGGGTGGTTTCTCCGGAAACCAGTTGAGCCAGGGCAATTGGAGAACCACAACCGTAAGAGCGGTCCATCACTTCCTTGGGGATATGGCTCACCTCGGCCGGATCCAGCTCCTTGGAACAGCAGAGTTCCGCCTGTGGCTTCTCGGCGGCCTTGGCGTAGAACTGCCGCACCACCTGGCGGGACCGTTCGATATCGAAGGCCAGCACGCAGTTGGAGTGAAGGGTGGCTACTGCGGTCCGGCTGCCCACATCGATTTGATTCCTGTCGGTGCCGCAGGCCACGGCGCCTTCGCCCATCGAATGATAGACCGCCGGTGCATCAATGCCCGAACTTCCGTTCAGGCTGCGCTGTTTCTCCCGAGCCAACTCGACCATGATGTCCTGGGCCAAGGTACGGTAGACCTCATAGTAGGGGTCGGGGGCATGCAGATCCCCGGACCCGGCCCCGTCGGCGCTGAAGAAATAACTGTGCTCGATATCTCCACCGCCCAGGATGAATCGGAAAGGGTCTTCCCGGAGCCAGGACTTGTTCGCAACCGAGGCCTGACGAAAACGTCGGGCCACCGGAGAGTCCTGCCAGATCTGCCGCAAATTACCGTTGATGACCACGCCGGCGGCCAGGGGCTTGTGGTTGGCGCAAGCCGCCGAAGGATAGACGGTACCGTCGGAATAAACGCACAGGGAATCCCAGAACTGGTTTCCCAGATCGTGCTTGATCCCCGGCCGTCCGTTGACCCGAAGCTTCAAGGATTCCAGGTTGTCCAGCCTGACGCCCAGCCTTGCGGCCTCTTGAGCGGTGGCCCTGGCAACTCCTATGAGATCCTCGAAGGAGGGGAATGCATCTTGCTCGGTCTCCAGGACCCGCCCCCGCCGGTGCATCCACATCAGGTGTTGGGACTGCGCTCCCCAATCCTTGACGATGCGCGTGATCAGGGGCAGCTCCTCCAGGTTGTCACGGGTGACCACGGTGGTCAGGGAAACCGGGAACCCCAGACCGGCCACCGCCCGGGTCCCTTCGGAAATCCTGTCGAAAGTGCCGCGACCACGGTAGCGATCGTTGGTTTCAGCCACAGCGCCGTCCAGCGAGATCTGAAGCCGCAGCCGTTTCCGGCTGAACCGGGCGACCCGATCCAGCCGCTTTCCCTGGAACAGCATCCCGTTGGTCAGGACAATGAGCTCGGCCTGCTTGTTCTCCGTGACCGCCCCGATCAGCTCAAAGATATCAGGACGCGCAAAGGGCTCTCCTCCGGTGAAGTAGAAGCGCTCCACCCCGCACTCGCAGGCCTGGTCGATGATATGGAGCAGTTGAGAGGTAGGGAGCCCCGGGTCCTCTGCCGGAGACGAGCTGACCAGGCAGTGGGTGCAGGAGAGATTGCAGGAGTTGTTGGTGTGGATCCAGACCTCGGAGAGCTTGTCCACGCTCAGATGGGCCGAGCGACCGGCATAGGGAGCGCGCTCGAAGGGCGTGAAGGACACCATGCCCGTTCGAAGACAGTCGCGGACAAAGGAATGCACGTGCAGCCAGGACCTGGCGGCATCCATCTGGAGCCATTCCGCATAGCGCCGGCTCAAGGCGCCAACCGTCAGGGGCTCTCGCAACCATTCCAGCAGCCTGGCTCCCCTCCGGCCGGTAGCCAACCAGTTGGGCTCCTCGCCATCGATAAAGAACTGCAGGCCCTCCAGTTCCAGGTGGGACAGGTCCGGCAGATAGAGACGCTGGTCTTGCTTGAGCTCCAACATCATGGTCTCCCTGGGCTTGCCTGGAACACCCCAGTTTCGCCCCTTATGAGCCGCCTCGTCGCATGGGACGGCAGCGCAATTGGGTGAAAAGTGAAGAGTGGTGAGTGGTGAGTGGAGAGCCACTTGATCGAGGCCCAAAGCGTCTCGTGGTCTCGCAGCTCTTCACTCTCCACTCTCCACTAATACGGCTGCCCGTTCCACAGCCGCATCACCCAATCCACTACCCTGGGCTTGCCGAACACCACATCGTAGCAGCCGCCCTTGCGGCGCTCCTCATCCCGACGCAACCAATGGAACCGGCAACCGGCTTCGAGGGCCAACACCGGCGTGGCCGCCACGTCCCAGAGGCGCAAATCGGGATCGATCATGGCGCCCACCGAGCCTTCCAGGGCCAGGCAGTGACCGAAGCAGTCGCAGTAGGTCCGAACACTGGGATGGGACCGATAGAGTTGTTCCAGCACGTCCGCCTTGCCTGCCTTGTGGAACTGGGCTCTCTCTCCAACCGACAGAATCTCCTGCTCGAGAGCGTCGTCTCGGGCGAGGTCGGCAACCTGCAGCCTGCGGCCGTTGCACCAGGCTCCCAAGCCCAGTGCGCCGCTGTAACAGCGTTCGAGACCCGGCAGGTCGATCAGGCCCACGACCGGATGGCCGCGAAAATGCAGAGCCAGAACGGTTCCGAACAGCGGGACTCGATGGCGCAGGCTGCGGGTTCCGTCTATGGGGTCGATAATCCACTGGTAGTCCGCATTCGGGTTGCAGGCGTCGAATTCCTCGCCCAAAATGCCATGGGAGGGAAACCAATCGCTCAAGGCCGACCGCACATGCTCTTCCACGGCCAGGTCCACCTCGGTCACAAAGGTGCTGTCCGCCTTCAAACGGTGGCTGATCCCTCGAGCCAGGGCCTGGTCGATCAGACTCCTGGTTTGGGCCGAAAGCCGCCGCGCCTTTTCCAGCAGTTCGGCCAGTTCCTCCCTCGCGGGCAGCGCCTCACTTCCCGACGTTCCTTCGCTCGCCTGGCTCATGGCTCACCCGCCGGCAACCGCCGGGACGAACAGCACTTCGCTCTCGGGAGGGACTTCGTACTCCAGAGCTTCCCGCCGGACCATCCCGTCCACGAAGATTGCCAGGCCCGACCGGAGATGACCGTTCTCCACCAGGCGGTCCCGAATCCCCGGATAAAGCAGCTCCAGCTGGTCGATCAAGTCTCCCACCGTCCGCCCCTCGACTTCCAGTTTCCTGACGTCGCCGGTCAGGGAGTGCAGCAAAGCCGGGATGTGGACAATAGCCATGATGTCGCCTCTCAGTTGTTGCCGGCCGGCTCCAGTCACAAAAAAGGCTCGAAGCCGCTTCCCCGGCCTCGAGCCCGATTGCTTCGTCTGAAGATCACATCCCCTCAGCTCTTGGCCGACAGCGCCTTCACCACCGTTTGGGGAGACATGGGAAGATCGCCCAGGCGCACCCCGACAGCCCGCGCGATGGCATTGGAGATGGCTGCCTGGGGCGGGACGATGGGCACCTCGCCCACCCCGCGCACACCGTAGGGATGTCCCGGGTTGGGCACTTCCACGATGATGGTCTCGATCATGGGCAGATCCAGGCTGGTGGGCATGCGGTAATCCAGGAAGCTGGCGTTCATCAAGAGCCCGTCCTTATTGTAGAAGTACTCCTCGTTGAGAGCCCAGCCGATGCCCTGAACCACTCCGCCCTGCATCTGGCCTTCCACGTAGCTGGGGTGAATGGCTCTCCCGGCGTCCTGAACGGCCGTGTACCGCAGGATGGTGACCTTTCCGGTATCGGGATCGACCTCCACGTCCACCACATGGGTGGCATAGGCTCCCCCGTGATTCTGGGGAGTGACCGTCTCGCGGCTCCCGACGTCGATGCCCTTCTGGCTGAGGTCGGCCGCCAGTTCCTTGATGGTCATGGACTTGGAATCGCCGTTGGTGGTTGTGATCACTCCGTCGGCCAAAGCCACCTGGTCCTTGTCGACCTTCCAGATCTCGGCCGCCTGCTCGATGAGCTGGCTCTTGATGGCCTGACCGGCGTTGTAAGCCGCCCATCCCGTGGCGAAGGTGACCCGGCTTCCTCCCGTAACCTCGGTATAGCCCACCGAATCGGTATCGACCACCGAAGGAACGACATCCTCCACTGGAATCCCCAGGACCTCGGCCAACTGCATGGCGATGGAGGTCCGGGTGCCTCCGATGTCGGTGGAACCCTCCTGCAGGGTGACGGTGCCGTCGCCATTGAGCCGCGCCGTGACGCTCGAGGTCAGGCCCGCATTGACCCAATAACCTGAAGCTACCCCGCGGCCCCGATTGGGCCCTTCCAGCGGGGTCTGGTAGTGCTCGCAGTCCCTGGCCGCCTCGGTGGTCTCCAGACATCCGATCCGAGGATGAGGAATCCCGTGGGACTGGATATCGCCTTCCTTGGCTCCGTTCTTCAGCCGAATCTCCATGGGATCCATATCCAGGATCTGGCAGAACTCGTCGAGCATGCACTCGACGGCGAATTCCGAATTGGGAGCGCCCGGCGCCCGATAGGCCGCCGTCTTGGGTTTGTTGACCACCACGTCGTACATGTCGATGGTGGTGTGATCGATGTTGTAGGGGGCAAACATGCAGATCCCCCCCAGGGCCACGATGGAGCCGGGGTAGCCGCCGGCCTCGTAGGCCAGCATGGTCTCGGCCGCCGTGATGCGCCCCTCGTTGGTGACCCCCATCTTCAGCTTGATATAGGAACCCGAGGTAGGTCCGGTTGCCTGAAAGACTTCGGTCCGATCCATCACCACCTTGACAGGGCGCCTGGCTTTCCGAGAGAGCACCGCGGCCACCGGCTCCCCGTATACCGGGATCTTCCCGCCGAAACCGCCCCCGATCTCGGTGGGAATGACCTTGAGCTTGGAGACCGGAATATCCAGGATCTGGTGCACGCTGGTGCGAACCGTAAACGCGCCCTGGGTGGTCACCCACATGGTCAGATAGCCGTCGGGATTCCACATGGCCGTGGCCGCGTGGGGTTCGATATAGCCCTGGTGGACAGTGGCGCAGCGATATTCCCGTTCCAATACGTGGTCGGCGGCTGCGAACCCCTGGCTGACATCGCCTTTGACATGCCGGGAATGAGAGGCCACGTTGCTGGGCTTGGAGCTCTTCTCTCCCAGCTCGTCGGTGTAGAGATCCTCGTGCAGCAGGGGAGAATCCTCATCCATGGCCTTGAGCACGTCCATGACCGGCGGCAGCACCTCGTAGTCGACTTCAATCAGCTTGAGAGCTTCCTCGGCAATGTGCGGGCTGGTCGCCGCCACCGCCGCCACGGCGTGTCCGTGGTAGACCGCCTTGTCCGAGGCCATCACGTTGTCGCACATCGGCTTCAAGGGGACCTCACCCAATTCCCCCAGGTTGGCGGTGCGACTCCCGGAGTCGGGAAAATCGGCTGCCGTCATGACCGCCTTCACGCCGTAGAGGGCCTCGGCCTTTTCGGTGTTGATGGACTTGATCCGGGCATGAGCGTGAGGGCTGCGGAGCACCTTTCCATGGAGCATGCCCGGCAACTGAACGTCGGCGCCATAGACTGCCCTTCCCGTGACCTTGTCCACTCCGTCATGGCGAATGGGCCTGGTGCCTATGACTTTGTACTTCTTTTTTACTTCCGTTTTTGCTGGTTCCATTACCTCGGTGGGGTTCATTTCTTCACCTCCAGTTGGGGTTCGGCATCCAGGATGGCACGTACAATCTTGTCATAGCCGGTGCAGCGGCAGAGGTTTCCGGCACACCAGTGACGGATGTCTCCTTCGCTCGCCTGGGGATTCTTTTCCAGCAGGGACTTGCCGGCCATAATGAAACCCGGTGTGCAAATGCCGCACTGCAGTGCGGCGTTCTCCAGAAACGTCTGCTGTAGCGGATGCAGACCTTCCGATCCCATCAGTCCCTCGATGGTTTCCACCGTGCATCCGTCGATCTCGGCGCCCAGCACGATACAGGCGTCCACCAGCAACCCATCCAGGATGACGCTGCAAGCTCCGCAGTTTCCGTTGTTGCATCCTTCCTTGCTGCCGGTCAATTTCAACTCGTCCCGCAAGACCTCCAACAGGCTCTGCCTGGGCTCGCACAGGAACTCGACTGGTTCTTCATTAATGGTTGCTGCCACATGAACTTTCGCCGCCATTCTCAATCCTCCTTGGCCCGTTCTAACGATTTCTGGAGTGCGCGCCGGGTTAAAACTCCCGCCAGGTGCACCCGATACTCCTCGGTACCCCTCATGTCTGTAATGGGTCGGGCCGCCGCCCGCGCGGCAGCCGCAGCCTTCTCGATAGCACCGTCGTCCAGTTCCCTGCCCTCCAGTGCGGCAGCCGCCCCCGCGACCAGCAGCGGCGTGGGAGCCACCGCTCCCAGGGAGACTCGCGCTTTCTTGACGGTGCGAAGATCGGATTCCATCTCCAGCGAAGCCCCGCAGCCGACCACGGCGATGTCCATTTCGTTTCGCGGAATGAAGCGCAGGTAGTGGGCGCCGAAGTGCTTGGGGGGTGGAGGCACATGAAAGGAAACGAGCAACTCCTTGGGCCCCAGCACGTTCCTTCCCGGACCGGTGCAGAAATCTTCAACCGGAACGGTGTGGGTGCCTCCGGATCCGGCAATCAGGCAGACGGCCGAATGGGCAATCAGGGCAGGAATGGAGTCGGCCGCTGGCGACGAATTGCAAAGATTGCCGCCGAAGGAAGCCCGGTTCTGAATCTGTGTGCCTCCAATCAGCAGGGCGGCGTCGTTCAGACCGGGATAAAGCTGCGAAATTCGGGGGTCTTCGTAAAAGCGGACACAGGGAACACAAGCACCCAGGGTCAGTCCCGATTGGGAATCGAAAGACAACTCCATGAGCTCGGCAATCTTCTTGCCGTCCACAATGAGATCCACATCCCGCCTGTTCTCCCGCACCTGAACGATCAGGTCGGTCCCTCCGCTCAAAACGCGGGCCCGCTCACCCTTCTGCTCCAACAAGCTCACCGCTTCCGATAAACTCTTGGGCGCAACATAGTCAAAAGCTTGCAATAGGGTCCCTCACTTTCTCAACAACTCTCAACTCGAACTCTTCGAGGAAAACCAATAGATTGGACAGCGCTATTTTACGGATCGCAAGGCCCGCATGCAATCGACTTTATGGCGAAGTTGACCCCTCCCGCCAAAAATGTAACATTGCCAACGGAAGAACACCATGTGCGGCCGATTCACCCAGCAAATGACCTGGCAGGAGCTTCACCACCTCTACTCACTGTCCGGACAAGCCCCCCTGCTCAACCACCGCCCCCGTTACAACGGCGCTCCCACCCAGGACTTCGCCGTCTGTCGCCTCGACGAAAGGGGTCGCCGCACCGTAGCCCGGTTGCGCTGGGGGTTGGTGCCCTCCTGGGCCAAGGACATCCGGATGGGCGCACGCCTCATCAACGCCCGGGCCGAGACCGTTCACTTCAAACCCTCCTTCAGCGCCGCTTTCCGCTTTCGTCGCTGCCTGGTGCCGGCCAACGGCTGGTTCGAATGGAAGCGGGCCGGTCCCGCCAAGCAGCCCTGGTTCGTTGCCATGGCAGAGGGATCGCCCCTGTCCTTCGCCGCGCTTTGGGAGCTCTGGGACAAGGCGGAAGAACCGGTCGAGTCCTTCACCATCATCACCACCGCCGCCACGCCGGACCTGGCCGGCATCCACCAGCGGCAGCCGGCCATTATTCCTCCCAGCCGTTTCGACCAGTGGCTCGATCCCGCCGCGCCGCTGCCGCAACTACTCGACCTGGTGCGGGAACCGTGCGGGGGCCCCTTCGAGCCGCGGGCCGTCAGCACCCGGGTGAACCGCGTCGCCAATGACGACCCGGGGATTCTGGATTCGCTCTCCAAAAATATCTGATCTGACCGGGAAGCGTGATATGATTTGGAACAATATGACCGGTTGAAATAACCAGTTGGACTGAAAAAAATGCGTACAATTCAAGCTACCGAAGCCAAAGCAAATTTGGCCAAATTTCTCCGGACGGTTGAGACCGGGGAGAGTATCGCCATCACGCGTCATGGAAGGACAGTAGCACATCTGGTCCCGGCTCAGGATCAGGAATGCGCCCGAAGACGGGAAGCGGTGGAACGATTCCTGGAACGTCGTCGCGGGTGGAGGAAAACCAAAATGTCCACTCAGGAGATCCTCGCCGCTCGCCATGAAGGACACCGGTTTTGAGCGGGTTTGTCCTTGATGCATCAGTCGCTGTCGCCTGGCTGTTCGATGACGAGTCGGATCCGCGAGCGGAAATTGTTCTGACGCGACTCAAGAATGAACAAGCTCTGGTGCCGCAACACTGGATGCTCGAGGTGCGTAATTCGCTCCTGGTGGGAGAGCGCCGTGCCCGTATCCGGGCCGATGAGGTCGACGAACGTCTGACCAGTCTGAGAGCACTGCCTCTGCGTACCGATTCGGAGCCAGGCCTGGATGTCGTATTCGCCCTGGCCAGGACTCACCGACTGTCCATTTACGACGCTATCTATCTGGAACTGGCTAAACGTACCGGGCTTGCCTTGGCCACGCTGGACGACAGGCTCAGACAAGCCGCCCTCAACGAAGGCTTGGCGCTGGTGAAATAGCCAAGTGCAGGCAGGCGCTACGATTGGCGCGGTTTGTCAATTCCCGCCCTGGCGGCTTCTACGCCATTCCTGCTGCCTTGCCTCCACATACTGAAGCCCACCCCTCTACTCATATTGGGCGCACAACCCCTGGAGATTGCCCTCCAAGGCCCGCAACAGATCTTGAACTCGACCAGTGACTACTCTTTGTTTTGAGGCCGGTGCGATCACACCTTGAAGATCACGATGACGGTGATTCCCAGGAAGAAGAGGCCGCAGCAGACGAGACCGATCCTGCTGATCCAGCCCGGACGCAGTTCGGGGGGCAGCAGTGAGTGGTTGACGTAGAGGACGTGCAGCGAGCTGGCTCCCAGGGCCACGTTCATCAACACCGTCCCCACCTTGGCGATCTGGAGTGGATTGAACAGGGAGAGGGCAAACAGGCCCCAGATCCCATAGGCCAGCAGGATTCCATAGTAGATGAACTTGACCTGGTTTCCTCCCAGGGTCCTGGCCCGGCGGCTCACCGTCCAGATGATGTCGGTCCAGCGCCTGGCGATGTTGTCCCCCGAGTGGATCTGGTTGGGAGCCAGAACCAGGAAGCTGATCAGCAGGGTCAGCGGCCACAGGATATAGCCGAAATCCGGGTAGCGGGAAGCCAGACCGTCGGCCACCATGGCGCCCACCCGGTTTTCCGAAATGGGAGCGTTGCGGATGAACTCCAGCGACAGCATGCAGGGGAGGGCCATGCCCAGGAAGCTGCCAATCACCCAGATGGCCTGGTCCCGGCGAATCTGGTGAAGCCAGCCCCTCCACCGCTGCAGGGATTCCCGGCTGATGGCAAAAACCTCGCCCACGTGGGAGAGGCTGATGGTCATTCCTCCCACGGCGCTGGGGATGGCCCCCACCCGGGCCCCCATGCCCCAGCCCTTGTCCCGGGTATAGTTGGAGAAGAGGCTGTTGGACAGGCCGCCGGCGCCGGCAATGGCCGCCAGCCCGGCCAGCATGGCCCACTCCAGGTAAGGCAGTCGTCCATGTTCGCGGGCGTACCCGATCAGGCTCACCAGTTCCAGGCCCTGGCGGTCCACCAGTTCTCCCAGGCGGCGGGCAAAGGCCGGAGGACGCTCCTCCAGGCTCTCGAAGCGTTCCACCAGTCCGTTCCGCTTCACAAAAAATGCCGTGGGGACCCAGGATCGGTCGGCGGCGATACTGCCTTCGGCCGACAAGACGGCTGTCCCTTCTATGACCTCGAGGTAGAACCCTCCTCTTCGAGCCAGCCTTCCAGCCTGTTCCAGCATGCGCCTGCGCCGATTTTCGAGTGCGGGGGGAACCGGATCTCCAATTCCGAAGGTCTGCAGGTTCCCTTCCCGATCCACGGCAAATGACAGGGCCACCGGCCTGCCGTTTTCCATGGTTCCACGGATGGTATAGGCGGTCCCGGCTTCCCGGGCGCTCAGGGTGAAGTGCCCGTCGGCGATGACTGTCGCAGCCCGTAATGGCGCCGAGCCGACCCGGAAGAATCCGCTGAAGACCTCCCCAACGTTGCGCCCCGAAACCATGAACAGCGAGGTGAAAGTGAGGAAAGCCAGCACGATGACCATCTTGGCGGTCATGAGACGTTCGATCAAGCGGTAGACCGTTCCCCCAAAGATCAAGGGCACAAAGGCCAGGATGAAGATGAGATAGCCCAGCAGCTTGACCAGACCCGCTTCCGACATGTCGAAGCCCAGCCAACTGGTCATCCCTGCGCCCGGCAAATGGCCCAGCATGGCGGCCGCCAGGGGCACCGCCGCATTGGAGGCCATGAAGGGCCAGATACTGGAAAACTCCAGGACCGCATAGAAGGGAATCCAGAAACGGCGGCCGGGCCAGGATCGGCAGAACCCCACGTGCACCGGCTCTCCGCAGTAGAGGGTGTATCGCATCACCTCCAGGTTGTAGAACAACTGCATGAGAATGCTCAAACCACCCAGCCAGAGGAGCGTCCCGCCATACTGCGCCGTCACGGCCGGACCGAAGAGCCACTCTCCGGCTCCGATCGACACTCCTACCATGACGACCCCCGGACCGATGAGGGATGTGATCTGGCGCCATCCGAAACGGGGGGATGGAGGAAGGTCTCCGCGGCTCCAGGAGGGGATGCCGGGGTCCATGGATGGATTGGGTTGGGAGGAGTTGTTCATAAGGAGTGTTGCGGCTGGAAAAGAAACTGCTCCCTGCTCTGACGCCTCTTCTTATTCTTCCGCCGACTCGGAGGTTGCCCTCTGCCACCAGCCGCGCCGAAACTGGAAGACCAGGTCGGACCGGTCCGTCTTCTGCCCGCCCAGCACCGCGCTGACGGCCTGCCCGGCCAGCACCGTGACCAACGCCCCGATGGGGCCGAACCAGAGAAAGGAAACGCTGTTGTCCAGGATGCAGTAGGCCGTGACCACCGTGCCCGCCAGCAGGCCCCAGAAGGCTCCGCGCCATTCGGTCTTGCGGGTCATCATGCCCAGAATGAATATCCCCAGCATGGGTCCGGCAAAACTGTTCACCAGCTTGTTGGCGATTTCGATAATGGTGCCCAGGGCTCCCACGAAGCAGGCCAGCACGGTGACGACGACGCCCAACGCCATGGTCAGGGCTCGGGAGATTTTCAACTCTCGCCGAGCCACTTCAGCCTGGGAAGCCGAGCCTCCCCGAGTCAGCCAGCCAAAGCGCTTGAAGAAATCGGTGATCAGCGCCGTGACCGAGGAGTTGAGACCGGAGTCGATCGAAGACATGGCAGCCGCCAGGATGGCGGCGATCATCATGCCCCGCAAGCCCAGCGGCATCTCGGTAGCAATGAAATAGGGGAAGACCTTGTCTCCGCCGATGGTGGCCGGCAGGTTCCCGGGATGCAGGGCATAGAAGGAATAGAGTCCCAGACCGATCCCGATCATGAGGAATCCCATGGCCCAACCGCCCACCGTGTTGAGAATGAATGATTTCTGCATGCCTTTCAGCGACTTGGCCGCAAGATAGCGCTGCACGCTGACCTGGTCGGCCCCGTACATTCCCAGATTGGCGACCAGGCTGCCGATCAGGGCTCCCCAGGAGGTGACCCGGGTGGTGAGGTCCGGCGTCCAATCGAAAATTCGGGTTCTGCCTCCCTGCTCCGCCACCGACCAGATGCCCTCAAGCCCCCCGACGTGAGCGCCCACCACCCAGAGGGCCAGCACCGAACCCGCCGAGAGCACGAAGAACTGGGCCACGTCGGTCCAGATCACGGCCCGCATTCCTCCGACCACCGTGTAGAGGGTGGCCACCACGCCCACCAGCAGAATCATGGGAATCAGGGGAAACCCGGTGATGGTGTGCAGCACCAGTGAGGGCACGTAGACGGCGGTCCCCATCCACAGGATCCTCCATATGACGAACACGGCGCTGGCCAGGGCGCGAACGGTCACGTTGAACCGCTTTTCCAGGTACTCGTAGGCGGTGTAGACCTGCAGTCGATGAAAGAAGGGCATGAAGACCAGCATGACCACCACGGCCGTGGGGATCATGGAAAAAATGCCTACCGTGAGGCGCAGATCGTAGCTGCGGTACTCGGAGGGGCCTCCCATGTAGCTGATGGCGCTGTAGAGGCTTGCGATGGTGGAGATCCCGATGGGGAACCAGCCCATGGAACGGCCCGCCAGGAAGTACTCCTTGGTGGAGCGCTGTCCGCGGCCGACCCAGACCCCCACACCCACCACCAGCAGGATGTAGGCCAGCATGAGGAAATAGTCGAGGGAGGAAAAGAGCGGCTGGTCCATTGAGGCTCTTAGATTGAGGAAGCTTCACGCTCGGAATGTGTGCAGAGCCGACTCGGGCTCGGATTTTACACGAATTCCATTGGGGCTCCTAATGGAAGACGAGGTCAGGGGAGGACCCGCCGTGTAGTGCGGATCATACGAGAGTGAAACAGGGGCCTCTAACGAACTTCGGAGTCTGGGCCCCCCACCGGTTCGACTGCGGGCTTCGCTTTCGGGGCGCCGCGTTGGCCCCCCTCCGGCTCGGCTGCATGCTGCGGCCTGGTCGAAGGGACGCCGCGTTTGCCTCGCCGACTCCCCCTCAAGGGGGGAGTGAT
>JAPPDF010000086.1 GCA_028875575.1 Acidobacteriota bacterium | reverse complement strand
TTCCAGTAGAACTCTATCACTCCCCCCTTGAGGGGGAGTCGCAGAAGCCGAGCCGGATGGCGAAGGCTGATGCGGTGGGGGGCAAGGCTCGACTCCTGACCGTGCGACGGCGCGGCTGATACAGGGCGAAACAGCCGTGTTTCAGGCAAGTTGCTTCTCCTCCCTTCTGCGTGCCATCCAAGACCCCAGAATCATGCCGCTGGCGGCAAGAGCAAAGGAGAGCAATCCGCTGACCTCGCTTCGGCTCAGCCACTGCGCGACCGTTGACCAAGGAGCGAAGGGATGGCTGCCTTCAACCGCCGGAAGCTGGACTTGGCTGAGCAGCAGGAATGCCAGAGGGGGAAGCGCCCCGCCTACGATGGCTCCGATTCCGCCCGCGGCGCGCGCGCCCTTCCAGTAACAGCAGGCCACCAGCAGCACGAAGATGCTGGACAGATAGATGTTGGCCGTGATGGACAAGTAGTCCCAAACTCTTCCGGGAGCTTGATACCAGAGTCCATAGAGCAGCAGGAATCCGGCGATACCCAGCACGATGCAACGGTTCAGGAAAAGTCCCGATTTCTCGCTGAAGGGTTGGCGGCGGACAGAACAGATCAGGTCGTTGTAGAGAATGCTGCTCCAGGTCAACAGATAGCTGGAATCGGTCGACATCTCGGCCGCCAGCATGGCGGCGATTACCAGTCCCACCAATCCCGAAGGGAGCAGAGAGGACAGAAAGGTGGGCATGGCTTGCAGCGAAGCCGACGGAGGATAGTCGGCTCCCAGCGCGGCCAGGGCGGCCATACCCCAAAAGGCAGGGATCAGGAAGCGCCCCACGAAGTAGAAGCTGGTCCGCGTATACACCCGTCGGGCAGTCCGACTGTCTCGGGCCGAGAGGACACGCTGAATCACGGTTTGCCAAGTGACGACGACAGCCAGTTGATTGAGGGCCTGCCAGGCAACGTAGGCTGGGCCCATACCCTCGCTGGTAAAGGGGTTGAACCCTCCCGCCCCGTGCTCTCTTTCAACGGCCGACACCACCTGCTCCCATCCCACCTGGATCACCACCAATAAGGAAACGGTGACCAGTCCTATCCCCATCACCAGAAACTGCAGATAGTCCGTGATCAGGACCGAGATCATTCCCCCAAGCACCGTGTAGATCAGAACCAGAATTACCAGAACCGTCATGGTGATTTCCAGATAGCCTTGGGGGATTCCGGTCATGATCACCAGAAACTCGCCTCCGGCTCGAAAAAAGACCCCCATGTTGAGAACTCCCCCCAGCACGATCACCAGGCCGGCCAGCCAGCGGACCCGCGGGCCAAACCGTCGGTCCAGCAATTCTGGAATGGTGTAGGCTTCCGAGTCCCGCAAAGGCTTGATGACGAAACCCGTGAGACCTACCACCAGCATTGCGGCAGCCATCAGAATCCCGGGGGTGGCGCCCGCAAATCCGTTCTTGTATCCAAGCTCGGCCGTGTACATGGCAGTGATAATTCCGAACTCGGTTGCCGCCAGGGAGGCTACTCCCAGGTAGACATCCATGCCGCGACCGGCCAGGATGAAATCCTCCACTCTGCCGACGTAACGCCGCACGGCCAGGCCGGCAGCCATGGTGGCGCCCAGGTAGGCAAGGATGATGCTCCAATCCACCAGGCTGAAACCGATCATGGGTCCTTTGTATTCTGAGTGAGATCGAAACCGGAACTCGGTCTCAAGCACCTGTTCGAGGGAGAGCAGGATGAGTTGACAGGGGATTCCAACATAGCAGGTTCCCGGGACAGGCGCAAGCAGCCCGGGTCAACCCAAGCCTTCGGAATGCACCGCTGGCCCGCAGTCGATCCGGTGGGGAGAAAGGGAAGGGAAGCGGATGAGATTCGGGCAGGATTCCAACCTAGCCGGAACTCCGGGAGGCGTAGTATCCCTTGCGGGATTTCACCTTCAGCCTCTTGCGGTTGGTCTTGATCTTGATGGAGCGAAAAGAACCGTCTCGTGCGGTATTCGAGGATCGATAGGCGAGAGAGTACTGGCTGCGAAGTTCGGTGCCGATATTGGCGAAGCTTTCGCTTAATTCCTCCGATTTGAAGGGGAAGAAGGCTCGCCCTCCCGTTTCCCGCGCCAGGCGCCGGAGGAGCTTGTCCGACTTGGGCGCCTTGATGCTGAAGAAACCGCTGGAGTTGGTGCTGACGGCGTAGATCGAGACATCTGAACGGTGGACCATCTCCAAGGTTGAGGCCAGGTTTTGTATGCTGAGATTGTCGTCTCCATCGCTGATGAGAATGATGATCTTTCTGGTGCTGCCCGGTTCGGCTTTCAGCTTTTCCTGGCAAGTGAGGAAGATGCTGTCCAGTAGCTTGGTTCCTCCACCGGGTCGTATGCGCCGGATGGACCGCGCCAGCAATTGGGGGTCGTCGGTGAAATCCTGAACCAGCTCAATGGCAGAGTCGAACGTAATCAGCAGAGCCTTGTCCTTGCGGGGCCTCAGGGTCTGAAAAAGAAACTCGATTGCCGCCTCCTGCTCGAACTTGAATCGGTCGGTGATGCTCGTGCTGGTGTCAATCAGAACGGCAATGGTCAGTGGGAGATCGGTTTCGCGAGAAAAATTGGTAATTTCCTGCAGTTTGTTGTCTTCGTACAACTTGAAGTTGGGCCTTTGCAGATCGGTGATCAGGCGTCCCTTGCGATCGGTGACGGTGAACAGGACGTTGACGAGTTCAACGTTTACCACCAGGTTGTCGACGTCGTCCCTGATCTTCTTCTTGAGCGTGGGATTGACGGGGAGACTCTGAGCGCGGATCTGATCCGCAGTGACGGACGCGCCCAAGAGAAACACTCCCATGAAAAACAGAAACCTGCCCGCATGCCCATCCATCTTCATCGCTGGAAACCTCCTGCCTGATGCCTTAGCCGCGATTCTACCGACCGGAATTCCGAGGGTCAACCCTTGGGGTGTGATGGCAGGGTTTGAAGGAAAGTTGCTGTTTTGCTGAGAAATTCACCGGCTAATCCGACGCTGCCCCGCAGTTTTCCTTGATGTACTTGATGATCGTCTGAGTAGAGGTTCCGGGCAGGAAGATTTCAGAGATCCCTCCCGCCTTCAGCTTGGGGATGTCCTGATCGGGGATAATGCCTCCGGCGACCACCAGCACGTCGTCCAGCTTCTTTTCCCGCAACAGTCCGGTGATGCGGGGAAGAATCACATTGTGGGCACCCGAGAGTATGGAGAGTCCGATGCAGTGCACGTCTTCCTGCAGGGCTGCGTTGACGATCTGCTCGGGAGACTGGCGAAGACCGCTGTAGATCACTTCCATCCCGGCGTCTCGAAGCGCCCGGGCGATGATCTTGGCCCCGCGGTCGTGGCCGTCCAGGCCGGGCTTGGCCACCAGGACCCGTATGGGCTTCTCACTCATGGCTGGGATTGGGCTCGACATCGGGCTCCCACATGTCGGCGGCTACCGTTTCGACCTAAAAGACAGGCTCCTCGTAAGTACCGAACACCTGTTTCATCTCCTCGCAGACTTCTCCCAGGGTCGCGTAAGCCTTGACACAAGACAGAAGGAAGGGCATGAGGTTCTCATCGGTGGCAGCAGCCCGGCGCAGCTCCGCCAGCGACCGTCGCACAGCCCTCTCGTCGCGGCTGGCCTTGACACGGTGGAGGCTGTCCAACTGCTTGTCGGCTACCCCGGATTCGATGGCGAGAGTGTCGATCGGCTGTTCCTCATCGACGGCGAATCGGTTCACGCCCACGATAACCTTCTCACCCCGTTCCACCGCCTGCTGATAGCGGTAGGCGGCGTCCAGAATTTCTTTCTGGGGATAGCAGCGCTCAATGGCCGCTACCATTCCGCCCATGGCGTCAATTTTCTCGAAATAGTCCCAGCACCCTTTTTCCAATTCAAGGGTCAGCTTTTCGACGAAATAGGATCCGGCCATGGGGTCGACGGTGTTTGCCACTTCGCTTTCCGTGGCCAGGATCTGCTGGCTTCTGAGAGCGATGGTGGCGGCCTGCTCGGTGGGCAAGGCGTAGGTTTCATCCATGGAGTTGGTGTGCAGGGACTGAGTTCCGCCCAGGATGGCAGCCAAGGCCTGGATGGCGGTGCGAACAATGTTGTTGTGGGGCTGTTGGGCTGTCAGGGAACACCCCGCGGTCTGGGCATGGAATCGGAGCATGCTGGATCGCGGGTCTCTACAGCCAAAGCGCTCCTTCATCACCCGGCACCACACCTTGCGAGCTGCTCGATATTTGGCGATTTCTTCGAAGAAATCGTTGTGGGCATTGAAAAAGAAGGACAACCGCGGCGCGAAGTCGTCGACCTCAAGTCCAGCCCGAACGGCTGCTTCCACGTACTCGATGCCGTCGCGCAGGGTGAAGGCCAACTCCTGCAGGGCCGTGGAACCGGCTTCCCGTATGTGATAGCCGCTGATCGAGACGCTGTTCCACTGGGGGACGCTTCGGGTTGCGAAAGCAATGGTGTCGGTAACCAACCGCATGGAAGGGTGAGGCGGATAGATCCACTCCTTCTGAGCAATGTATTCCTTCAGGATGTCGTTCTGCAGGGTGCCCCGCAGCTTGGCCCAACTGAAGCCGCTTTTCTCGGCATGAGCCAGAAACATGGCCCAGATGACGGCAGCCGGGCAATTGATGGTCATGGACGTGCTGATGGTTTCCAGGTCGATGTCCCGGAAGAGAACTTCCATGTCCGCCAGCGTATCGACGGCCACGCCGCATTTGCCGATCTCACCCGAAGCCGTCGGGTGGTCCGAGTCGAGACCCATGAGAGTGGGCAGGTCGAAAGCAACCGAAAGTCCGGTTTGTCCTTGCCGGAGCAGGTAAAGAAAGCGCCTGTTGGTGTCCTGGGCCGTGCCGAAGCCGCTGAATTGCCGCATGGTCCAGAGCCGGCCGCGGTACATGCTGGGATGAATGCCCCGGGTGTAGGGCGGTTCTCCGGGGAACCCCAACTCCTGTTCGGGGTCGAAGTCCTCCAGGTCGTCGGGACCGTAGAGAGGCTGGATGGGGTGTCCCGAGATGCTGGTGAACTCAGGCAGCCTCGGAGGGAACCGCTTCCATGAAGGGGCGAGCGTCTCCTCCACCCAGCGACGCTTCGATTTGTTGAGCCGGGTCTGACCGGTCGGTGTCCTGCCCATGAGGTTGCCCCGTTTGCCTGGAACGAGATTGCGTGATAGTAAAAGAGGCCCCCGAAGGTGTCAACGATTTCGCCTGGCTCCGTTTTCGTAATCCCAAGGAGAAGGAGAAACCGATGCGTGTCGTGGTGCAACGAGTACTTGAGGCGTCGGTGACGGTGGGTGAGGAGATGGTCGGACAGATCGGCAGGGGATTGCTGCTCTACCTTGCCGTGAAGGACGGAGACGGTCCGGCCGACACCGAATACCTGGTGGACAAAGTGTTGGGGTTGAGGATCTTCGAGGATGACAGCGGCAAAATGAACCGGTCCCTGAAAGAGGTCGGTGGGGCGCTCTTGATTGTCTCGCAGTTCACGCTCTATGGCGATTGCCGTAGGGGCCGCCGACCTTCGTTCTCAATGGCGGCGCCCCCGGAAGCCGCCAATCGCCTCTACCAATCCTTCGTGGAACGCTGCCGGCAGCATCGGATCACGGTCCAGACAGGAGTATTCCGGGAAACGATGAGGATTCGGTCCATCAACGACGGCCCGGTGACACTCCTGCTGGACAGTTCCAAGAGCTTCTAATCAGGCCGTGCCTCAAGCCGACAAGCAATGAATCGTCGATTGCGGATTGCTGATCGTCGATTGGGGGGTTGTAACTGCTGATCTCACTTCAGATCCAAGGTCTACAATCCACAATCTGCAATCGGAAACTACGATACTTGGGCAATCCGTCGAGGCTGATTCGATTCAAGAGGTCTGGGCTCGCAGGCTTCTCCCCCTATTTCTTGTTGTAGCCGTCCAGGGTGCCCTTGTCGCGGTAGTATTTGCCGGCTTCGGTCAAATCCTTGGAACCGGATTGGGTGTGACAATAGACGCAGGACTTGTTGGTCTTTTTGGTGTCGGCCGGTTTGGAGAAGTTGGAGGTGTCAAAGACAATGGCGGAGCAGACCGCCACCAGCGCCACAACCAGGACCTCGATCAGTCTCATCTGACGCAAGCCGGACGGCATGGAAACCCTCACGCTGAAATCTAACTCTCGGTAGGGGCGTAGTAGCCCCGTTTGGTCCTGGCGATCCACTTTCGTTTGCCCTTGGGTTTAGGGGATCCCAGCACCCTTACGGTAACGTCTCTCCAGGTTCCATCCCGGTTCAGGTTGGTGGGCTTGTAGCCCAAGGTGTACTGATTGCGGATTTCGTGGGCCACCTCGGTGCAGATGGCATGCACCTCGTCCACCGATTCAGGAAAGAAGTACTTTCCCCCCGTTTCCACGGAGAGCTCTTGCAGGAGCTTGGCGGCTTTTCTCGCTCTCCGGGGCCGCTCCGATAGTTTGTCGAACAGTCCAATCAGGTAAATGCTGGCGTAGGACTCCCGGGCAAATTCCAACACCGAGTCGAACCGGTAGCGGCTGTCGCGGTCCAGGCCATCGGTTATGACCAGTACGGCCTTCTTTTCTTCCTGTCCTTCCCGAATGTGCTCCAAGGCCAGGTAGATGGCGTCATAGAGGGCAGTGCCGCCCCGGGCATCGATGTGATCCAGAGCATCCGTCAGATCATCGAGGTTCTGGGTGAAGTCCTGGTCCAGGAAGACCTGGTCGTTGAAGTTGATGAGGAAGATTTCGTCTTCCGGGTTGCTGGTCTTGGCGAAGGTGATGGCGGCTTCATTGACCCGGTTGCGTTTGCCCCGCATGCTTCCGCTGTTGTCGATCACCAGGCCCAGCGATACCGGTATGTCCTCTACCTTGAAGAGGGAAATCTCCTGTTGAATCTTGTCTTCGTAGACTTCGAAATTGTCCTGCTTCAGCCCTTTTACCAACTGTTCCTTCCAGTCGAAGACGGTGACGTGGAGCAGTCTCAGATCCACGTCCACCTTGAGCGTAAAGTCGCCCCTGGCTTTCCGGGTTTGCCGCTGAGCCATGATCTGGGTACTCAGCAGAAGCAGCAGCGCCGCCAGAAGGATTCTTCCAAAGGCCGAATTCATCGGATCATCCCTGGGGACCGTAGTAACCGGTCTTGGTCCGGACCGATAGCGAATGGAGCCCTTTGGGCGTCTTCATCTTGACTTTGATTTTGCGCCAGCGGCCGTCCTTGGCCCGATTGGTGGAGGAATAGCCCAGGATGTACTGGTTCTTGAGCTCGATGGCAATCTTGGTGCAGATGTCCTCGAGCTCGTAAACGGAATTGGGGAAGTAGGCTCGCCCCCCGGTAATCTCCGTGATCTGTTCCAAGATTCCCCGTCCGGAGCGGCCACGGGCCAAGTCGGAATAATAGGAATTGACAATGCCGATCGCGAAAATTTGCACGTCGGCTTCCTTGACGGCATTTCGCACATTGATGAGGGAATAGCGGCTGCGGGTGTCCTCGCCGTCGGTAATGAGCAGGATAGCCTTCTTGGAGTGGTTGGCCTGCTTCATCTTTTCCAGGGCCAGGTAGATGGCGTCGTAAAGCGTTGTCGAACCCTTGGCTCTCTTGTGAACCAGGCGGTTTTGAATCTCGCTGATGTCGGAAGTGAAATCCTCCTCCACCGAGGGCCGGTCGGCGAAGGCGATCAACAGGTACTCGTCGGCCGGATTGCTGGTCTTGAGGAAGGCCACGGCCGCGTCTCTGGCACGGGCAATCTTGTCTCCCATGCTGCTGCTGACATCGAATAACAGCCCGATGGAGGTCGGCACATCCTCGTTGCTGAAGTGCTTGATCTCCTGCTCGATCTTGTCTTCGAAGATGCGGAAGTGCTGCCTTTCCAATCCGGTAACGAAGCGGCGGCTGTGATCGGTGACGGTGGCGCTGACCAGAACAAGATCCACGTCGATCTTCAGCGAGGAAAATCCGTTCTCCGAAGAAGAGTCTCCCGACAATCTGCCTTGTGCCAAGCACAATGAGGAACAGGCGAGAAAAAGTCCAAGACCGATCAATCCGGCGGTTGTGCGGAAGAGAGCAGCCACGGGAAAGCCTCGTCCTTTCATGGAGCACTGCTCCGGCTCATGAAGGCTTTGGGTAGGTTATCTGTCTACATGAAGCCCGGTGTCAGTGTGCCCCAAGCCCGGGGAAAAGTAAAGGACCAGTGAAGGACGGCGGAGCCCTGTCCGGCTCGAATCCGGGGGTGGAACGGAATCGAGCGCTGCCGTACTTTCCCGGAGGTGGCCTTGCCTCGAATGTCGGCCGGCTGTATTGGCCTGCGGACGGCGATCCACTCAAGCGGGGGATCCCCCAATTTAGGACTTGATCTCTGCCCGGTTTTCAACAAAGATACGGGGAATCCTTCTAACGGCCTGGTTGCGGCCAGGCCCCTCATCGTCAGACTCCGATCAGGCTTTGACCAAAAATGATCTGAAGGCTGTCGTAGTCATTCCCGCCCGTTTTCAGTCGATACGGTTTCCCGGAAAACCCCTCGCAAAAATTGCCCGAAAACCCATGATTCAGCACGTCTACGAGCGGGCTTCGGCCACTCGGGGGATTACCGAGGTCATCGTGGCCACCGATGACGAGCGCATCGTAAAGGCGGTTGAGGTCTTTGGGGGCACGGTTTGCATGACTTCCGCGACGCACCGGTCGGGAACCGAGAGGGTGGCGGAGGTAGGAGGGAATCTGGAGGTCGACGTGGTCGTCAACCTTCAGGGGGACGAGCCCATGATGGATCCCGGTTGTATCGAAGCCGTCATCGATCCCTTCCGCTCCGATCCGAGCCTGATGATCTCGACACTGAAATGTCCCGCCGAAGCTGAGGAGATATCCGATCCCAACGTAGTCAAGGTGGTCACGGATCGCAATGGGGACGCCCTTTACTTTTCTCGGTCTTCCATTCCCCATTTGAGGCGGCAAGGACGTAGCGAAGGGGAACAGGCGGCCGTATTCAAGCATGTGGGAATCTACGCCTACCGCAGGAAATTCCTCGAAATCCTGCCCGATCTGTCGGATTGCTGGCTGGAGGACGTGGAGGATCTGGAGCAACTCCGTTTCCTGTATAACGGATATCGGATAAGAGTGGTGCCGTACGAATACCATGGGGTCGCGGTGGACACGCCTGAAGACCTGGTTCGAATCAATGAGCTTGCCGTTCAAGGCAAGCTCCCGGGGAGCAGGGCAGACTGATCGTCCGGAAAGAGTCCATTCCGGGAGAGGCAAAGTGCAAGGAAAGGAGTCGGCATGACGGCCAAGTTCATCTTTGTGACTGGTGGAGTCGTCTCATCTTTGGGGAAGGGGTTGGCGGCGGCCTCGATCGGCCGCCTGCTGGAAAGCCGGGGGTATCGAGTCAGTCTGCAGAAGTTCGATCCCTACCTCAACGTGGACCCCGGCACCATGAGCCCCTACCAGCACGGAGAAGTATTCGTCACCGACGACGGAGCCGAAACGGACCTGGACCTGGGGCACTACGAGCGCTTCACCGACAGCAAGTTGACTCAAGACCACAACCTGACCACCGGCAGGATTTATGAATCGGTGATTCAGAAGGAGCGGCGGGGAGATTATCTGGGAAAGACGATTCAAGTGATTCCCCATATCACCAACGAGATCAAGGCTGCCATCAAGAAGGTGGCCACCGAGGTGGACGTCAGCATTGTCGAGATCGGTGGAACCGTCGGCGATATCGAGTCACTGCCCTTCCTGGAGGCGATCCGGCAGTTGCGGCAGGATCTTGGACGTCCCAACTCCCTTTTCGTTCATCTGACCCTGGTTCCTTATATCAATGCCGCCGGCGAGCTCAAGACCAAACCCACTCAGCACAGCGTCAAGGAATTGAGAGCCATCGGCATTCAACCCGACATTCTGCTGTGCAGGACCGAACGATTTCTCTCCAAGGGGTTGAAGGCAAAAATCGCCCTCTTTTGTTCGGTGGCGGAGGATGCCGTCATCACCGCCAGAGACGTGGAATCAGTCTACGAAGTTCCCCTCACCTTGGCCGCGGAGGGTCTGGACGAGATAGTTCTCAAGCAATTGGAATTGCCGATCAGAGATTGCGACATGACCCGGTGGCGGGAATTGGTAGAGCGCATCAAGCATCCTTCGGATTTGGTGAAAATCGGCGTGGTCGGCAAATATGTCGAGTTCGAGGAGTCCTACAAGAGTCTCAAGGAGGCCTTGATACACGCAGGGCTGTTTCACCATCTCAAGACGGAAATCCATTGGATCGAAGCTGAAGGTGTCGAGGGAGACAGTTGGGTTGAACAGTTGACTCCGTTCGACGGCATTCTGGTTCCCGGAGGCTTCGGCAAGCGGGGAATCTCCGGGATGATTCGTGCCATCAACTTTGCTCGAACTCGGAAAGTGCCCTTTTTCGGCATTTGTTTGGGAATGCAGTGCTCGGTGATTGAATTCGCCCGCAACGCTTGCGGACTGGAAGAAGCCCATAGTTCCGAATTCAATCCGGCCACACCCCATCGTGTCATATACAAGTTGAGAGAACTGAGAGGCATCGATGATCTGGGCGGCACCATGCGCCTGGGAGCCTATCCCTGCATCCTCGATTCCGAGTCGCAGACGGTTCAGGCCTATGGTCAAACCGAGATCTCGGAGCGCCACCGCCACCGCTACGAATTCAACCGGGAATATGAGGAGACGCTGGCTGCCAATGGCATGAAGGTAGTGGGGTACTCCCCGGACAACAGCTTTGCGGAAGTGGTCGAAATAGAGAATCATCCCTGGTTCGTCGGCTGCCAGTTCCATCCGGAGTTCAAGTCCAAACCCCTGGTCTCTCACCCTCTCTTCAGGGCCTTCGTCGGAGCGGCTTTTCGGAATCGCCGCGCCGGGAGGCCGAAGCAGCATGCGGAAGCCGCGCTCGAGAGCCAACCACCCCTCCAACAAACATAGCCTGAGCTGCCTGGGACACACGATGGCCAAGTCGGTGGGTCTGAGTTTCGAGAAGATTCCGAAAGCGCCGGCCCTGCTGTCGGATTACCTATACCACCCCGAGAAGGTTCGGCCCTTCTTTCCGGGTTTTCCCGGCAGTGAGTTCCTCGGATTGCCCGAACCTGATGGTCCCTGGCCTCGCCTGGCCCATCGCGCGGCCCTGGTGGAATGCCTGAAGCGCCAGAATCGGCTCTGGGGCGCTTCCGCCAAAACCATGGAGAACCTGGACCGCTTGACAGAGGACCGCTGCCGGGCAGTGGTTACCGGTCAACAGGTCGGCTTGTTTGCCGGTCCGGCCTATACCGTTTACAAAGCCCTGACCGCCGTGAAACTGGTCGAAGCCTATCGACGCCGGGGCGTGGAAGCGGTCCCCGTATTTTGGATGGCCACCGAGGACCACGATCTCGAGGAAGTGGGTCGCACCTGGATCCTGGCGGCTGACTCGACTCTGAAATCGGTCCAATATGCTCAAGAATCGGAAGGCAATCGACAGCCGGTGGGACCCATTTCCTTCGGTCCTTCGATCGCAGGCTACCTGGACCGGTTTCTGCAGGGCCTTCCGGATTCCGAATTCAAGCCGGTACTGGTCGCCCGATTGAAACGGATCTATCGGGAGGGGAATACCTTTGGGGAGGCGTTCGCGGAGGTGGTTTCCTTTCTCCTTTCCGAGTATGGACTCATCCTGCTGGATCCGCGGGACCCAACTCTCAAGAAAATGGCCAAGCCGGTTTTTCTACAGGCTGCCGAGACCTGGGAGAAACTGGATGAGTTGCTTGAAGACCGCAACCGACAACTGGCCGCCGCCGGCTATCCCCCGCAAGTCAGCAGGGAAGCAGGGACAAGCTTTCTCTTTTGGGAACAGGACGGGAAACGCCGGGGAGTGGTGGGGACCCGCGAAGGTTTTTCGCTAAGGAGGAGCTCCGAGGTGCTGCCGGATCTCCGGGGCCTCATCGAGCGGGCGCCGGAGCAGGTAAGTCCCAACGTACTCTTCAGACCCGTTGTACAGGATTTCCTGCTTCCGACGCTGGCCTACGTTGCCGGACCATCCGAGGTCGCCTACTATGCCCAGGTGTCTCCGCTCTATCATGCCCTGGGAAGAGTCATGCCCCCGGTGGTTCCGCGTGCCAGCTTTACGGTGGTAGAAAAAAAAATGCAAAAGTTGCTGGCCAAATACCGGCTGGAATTCTGCGACTTGTTTCGAGGGAGCCAGGCACTGCTGCAACTGATCGTGGAAAGGACCGTCAACCAGGAGGTCGGCAACAGGTTCGATCGGCTCGAAAGAGCCATCGACAGTCGCCTCGGTGAGATGGAAGAGCCCCTGAAGTCGGTAGATCCCACACTGGTTGGCGCACTGGGGACCGTGCGCAAGAAAATCCATTACCAGTTGGAGAACCTTCGAGCCAAGTTCGTGGGAGCCGAGTCCCGCCAGCAGGAGATTCTGACTCGACAGGTCGACAGCCTTTTGAGCACGCTCTGTCCCTCGGGGGGACTTCAGGAACGTCATATCAATATTTTCTACTTTCTGTCGCGCTACGGACCGGAATTCCTGGAAGAGCTGCACGACTCCGTCGACCCTTCCAATCCGGACCACAAATTGCTTTATTTGTGAGAGTTGCTTGATGTCGAATGGCCTGGGACTCTACATCCATGTTCCCTTCTGCCTGTCAAAGTGCAGCTACTGCCATTTCGCTTCGGGAGTATTCTCCGGGAGTTTGGTCAGGCCCTATTTCGGGGCGCTGCGGCGGGAAATGGAAGCGCAGGCGCGGCTCTTGCAGAGGATGAATGCAAACGGAAACGGTGTCTCCGATCGGGTGATCGATACCATATTCGTGGGTGGCGGCACCCCGTCCCTGGTGGATGGGCAAGAGATTGTGAAAACCCTGGAGTGGATTCGGAATACCTTCTCGCTCGCTGCTTTCCCCGAGATTACCCTGGAGGTCAATCCCGGCACCGTGACGGAGGACAAGCTGGACTGCTACCGGGAAGCAGGTGTCAATCGCATCAGCCTTGGAGTCCAGACTTTCCAGGACCACCTGCTGAAGAAGGTCGGCCGGTCTCACAGTGTGGTGGATTCGATCTCAACCGTGGAGATGTGTCGCCGCAAAGGGATTGACAACTTGAGCGTCGACCTGATTGCCGGTCTGCCGGACCAGACGGGGGACGATTGGCAGGAGAACCTGATCCGGGTGGTTGCTCTCTCGCCGGAGCACCTCTCCCTGTATCTGCTGGAGATCCACGAAGATGCACACCTGGGGAAGAGAGAGGGATTGGCCGGTGCCTCCTTGCCGGACGAGGAAGCGGTTGCCGATTGGTACCAGGAATCGGTGGAACGGCTGGGAAGCGCCGGCTGGAAGCAGTATGAAATCTCGAACTTCTGCAAGCCGGGCAGGCAGTCGCGACACAATCTGAAGTACTGGACCGATCAACCCTTCATCGGTTTCGGATGTGGCGCCCATTCCTACTGGGCAGGGGAGCGCTGGGGCAATGAGCGGGACCCCGTCCGCTACGTCGAGCTGCTGGAGGGTGGAAAACCTGCCACGACATTTCGATCCGAGATCACTCCCAGGCAGCATCTGGAGGAGGTGATCTTTCTGGGTCTGCGGCTGAATGCCGGCCTGGATCTGTGGCGCTGTCGCCGAAAATTCGGGTTTGACCTGCGGGAGCGTTTCGGCCGGGAATTGAGCCAGTTGGCCCAGGGGGAGCTGATCGAAATCAAAGGAGACCGTTTGAGGCTGACCGCCAGAGGGCGGCTGTTTTCCAACGAAGTCTTTGTCCAGTTCATGCAGTAGGAACAGGACTCAACTCCAAAGACTTCCATGTCGAACCGGTCGCTTCCCGAGCCCGCATTACAGGATGATTCATCGGTGACCTGAAGGCGGGAGGGTTCACCTTGACAAACGGCCAAATCCGGGCCTAGTGTTCTGTCTCAGAATTTGGGTTGCCGCCATTCCTGAGTGTGGCAGCGCCATGGTCCGTGCGACAGATTGACCGGCCGGGAAAGAGGCGCCGGACAGGTCGGTGGAGGCAAGACAGGTGGGAATTCAAAGTAGCGACACTCTTTATTTCGACTGCTTCTCGGGAATCAGCGGAGACATGATTCTGGGAGCGCTGGTGGATCTGGGACTCCCGCCGGAGCATCTCGCCGGCGAGTTGGAAAAGTTGAACGTCAGGAACTTCCAGCTCAAATCGTACCGCGTCAAAAAGGCGGGGGTGCTGGCGACCAAATACGACGTGGTAACCGGCGAAGAGCATCATCACCGACACTACTCGACCATCGAGAAGATCATCCGCAGCAGCACTCTGGATGCCTGGGTCCAGGGCAATGCCTGCCGGGCCTTTCTCCGGCTTGCCGAAGCCGAGGCCAAGGTGCACGGCACCACCGTGGAAAAGGTTCACTTTCACGAAGTGGGAGCCGTGGATGCCATCGTCGATATTGTTGGGGCCTTTGTCGGATTGCACTGGTTGGGCGCGCCCCGGTGTCTGGCCTCCGCGCTCAACGTGGGCTGGGGGACGGTAGACTGCGCCCACGGGACCATGCCCGTTCCCGCACCGGCTACGGCGGAGCTGCTCAAGGGAGTTCCCGTCTACACCAACCGGATCGAAGGGGAACTGGTCACGCCGACGGGAGCGGCTATCCTGACCACCATTTGCCGGAGTTTCGGGGAATTGCCGGGCTTTCGGGTGGAGAGAATCGGGTACGGGGCCGGCAGTCGGGATCACAAGGAAGGGGCCAACGTGCTCAGAGTGTCGAGCGGCCGTGGGTTCGATGCCGATTCAGCTTCCTCGGACTCCAAGGTGTGGGTTCTGGAAGCCAACATCGACGACATGAGCCCCGAGATTATCGGATATGTTCAAGGGAAGCTGTTTGAACTGGGAGTGCATGACGTGTTCACCTGCCCAGTCCAGATGAAAAAAAACCGTCCGGGAATCCTTCTGACCGTAATCCTTCCATCGGAGCTTCTGGATGGAGTCTGCAAGGTGCTGTTCGAGGAAACCACCACCCTGGGCCTTCGCTATCATCAATGCCATCGACAGGTGTTGGAGAGAACGGTTGAGCCGGTGGAAGGTCCACTGGGCAAGGTGTCTGTCAAAGTGGCCCGCATGGACGGCAGAATCGTCAGTTTTTCTCCCGAGTATGAGGAATGCAAGGTCCTGGCCCATCGCCACAAGGTGCCCTTCAAGAGGGTGCAGCGGCAGGTGGTTCAAGAGTTCCTCAAGCAGCAGGGAAAACAGATGGGTTAGAAAGGACGTCAGCAGCCTGCGGCCCGCGACTTCAATGGATACCTTCTACATCACCACCCCTCTCTACTACGTGAATGCCCGACCGCATCTGGGACACACCTATACCACCCTGGTGGCCGATTGCTTGAGCCGCTACAAGCGAATGCAAGGCTGTGACGTGTGCTTTCTCACCGGCACCGATGAGCATGGCCAGAACATCGAGCGAGCCGCCGCAACCCACCGGGTGTCGCCTGAGGTGCTGGCCGATCGCAACGCGGGAGCCTATCGAAAGTTGTGGTCGCGATTCGGGGTGGATTACGATTGTTTCATTCGGACCACCAGCAAGAGCCACTACGCTGCGGCAACCGAGGTGTTTCAGCGCGCCTTCGACAACGGTTTCATTTACAAGGGCGAGTATTCGGGCTGGTACTGCATTCCCTGCAACCTGTTTGCCCCCGAAGCGGAATCGGCTCCCGACTGCGACGTCTGCCAGCGCCCTACCGAGCGCGTCACCGAGGAGAGCTATTTCTTCAAGCTGTCTGCCTTTCAGAAGCAGCTTCTGGATCACTACGAAAAACACCCCGAGTTCATCAACCCGCCCTCTCGTCGCAACGAAGTGATTCGCTTCGTCAGCGATGGCCTCAAGGACCTGTCCGTCAGTCGGACCTCGGTCAAGTGGGGCATTCCCGTTCCCGTCGCCGACAACCACGTGATCTACGTCTGGTTTGACGCCCTGGTGGGGTACCTCTCGGGAATCGGATTCGGGAACAGCAAGGAGCAGGACCAGTTCCGCAAGTACTGGCCGGCCCAGGTTCAATTGGTAGGAAAGGACATCATTCGCTTTCACACCGTCTATTGGCCGGCCTTCCTGTCGGCAGCCGGCCTCCCGCTTCCCGAACGTGTCCATGCCCACGGCTGGTGGCTCAAGGACGAAGCGAAGATGTCCAAGTCTCGCGGCAACGTCATCAATCCCCATCTGCTGCTCAATCATTTCGGTCCGGATGCGGTCCGGTATTTTCTGCTGCGAGAGATCCCCTTTGGAGCTGACGGCAACTTTTCCTACCAGGCCATGATTCAGAGGACCAACAGCGATCTGGCCAACGATTTGGGCAACCTGGTCTCCCGGACCTTGGCTCTGATCTCCAGGAATTTCGGCGACACCGTTCCGCCCCCCTCTGCTGAGCCTTCGTCGCTGGAGGACGAACTGAAGAAACATGCCGTGGCCACCATTGAGGCCTATCAAGGCCATATGGACCGGTTGGCCTTCAGCAGAGCCCTGGAGGCGGTTTGGGAATTGCTTTCCCGCACCAACAAGTACATCAATGTGTGCGCTCCCTGGACCTTGGCGGGAGACGAGGCCCAGCGGCCCCGCCTGGCGACCATTCTCCATACCTGTGCCGAAGTGGTCCGGATCGTCACTGTCCTGCTGGCTCCGGTGTTGCCGGCCAGTTGCCTCAAGGTCTGGAAACAGTTGGGGCAACGGGAAGCGTTGAACCTTCAACGGCTGGACCGGTTGCAATGGAGCCGGGAGTTGTCGGGAAACAAGTTGGGTGAAATCACGGCCGTTTTCCCGCGCCTGGACAGGAAGGCTGTGCTGGACTCGCTTTTCGACTCCGGCGGCGGGCAGAAGCAGTCCACTGTCAGCCGGGACAAGAAAAAGCCTTCGCCGGTCCGAAAGGAGGCCGCACAGGGGCCGGCTTCCGCCAAGACTTCGGCTCCGTCACCCGCCGACGGCAAGACCATCTCCATTGAAGACTTTGTCAAGGTCGATCTGCGGGTGGGCCAGGTGGTTGAGGCCGAAAAGGTCAAGGGCGCCGACCGCCTCCTGCGGCTGAGCGTGGATCTGGGACGGGAAACCCGTCAGATTGTGGCTGGAATCGCCCACGCCTATCCCGCCGAGAGTCTGGTTGGAAAGAAGATCATAGTGGTGGCCAACCTGCAGCCGCGCAAGCTGCGGGGACTGGAATCCAACGGAATGCTGCTGGCGGCGTCGGTAGGAAAGGAAGACAGACCGGTGTTGGCAACCTTTCTGGAGGAGGTTCCCAACGGGGCTCGCCTGAAATAGGGCTAGGGGTTTCTTGGAAGCGATACTCGAGTTTTTCGAAAGTCTCTACAACCCGGACAAGCTGACCGACCTGATTCGATCGGGTGGTTACCTGGTGCTGGCGGCCATCGTGTTTGCCGAAACCGGCTTGTTTATCGGTTTTTTCCTGCCAGGAGACTCCCTGCTGTTCCTGGCGGGCCTGGTGGCCGCAAGAGGATTCTTCGACGTCACCAAACTGATGATTCTGCTGAGTGTGATGGCCATCGTCGGTGATGCCGTGGGTTATGCCATCGGCCACCGAACCGGGGTGGCTCTCTACAAGAGGGAAGACAGCTTCTGGTTTCGCAGGAAGCACCTCCATTACGCCCGGGAGTTCTACGAGAAGCACGGAGGCAAGGCGATCGTTCTGGCCCGCTTCGTGCCCTTCGCCCGAACCTTTGCGCCGGTTGTGGCGGGCATTGGACAGATGTCCTACCCTCGCTTTGCCGCCTTCAATGTGTTTGGTGGTATCTTTTGGGTGGTGTCGATGGTCCTGGCCGGCTATTACCTGGGTCAGGTGGCCTGGATTCGCGACAACCTGGAAAAGGTGGTCCTGCTGATCGTTTTCCTGTCGATTACGCCTATTCTCTTTGAATGGGCGCGACACCGGATCAGGGAAAGAGCCGGGAAATCGCCACCAAGCTGATGTTCATTGATTCCCATGCCCATCTGGCGGAAGCCGAGTTTCAATCGGACCTCCCCTCGGTTCTGGATCGAGCCCGTGCAGCTTTGATAGAACGCGTGCTGGTCATCGGGGACGGGGTGGATCCGGTCAAAACCGAGAAGGCGGTTCTGCTGGGAGAACGTGAGAATGACCTGGATGTGGCTGCGGGCATACATCCGCACGAGGCGCGCCTGGCCTCGGAGCTGAGTCTGGACTATCTCGTCCGTCTGGCGCAGTCGGGCAGACTGGTTGCGTGGGGAGAAATCGGATTGGACTTCCACTATCACAATTCCCCACCAGAAGAGCAGGAGGAGGTATTTTCCCGCCAACTGGCTCTGGCTCGGGAGGTGGGTCTACCGGTCGTGATTCACACCAGGGAGGCCGAAGCCCGGACACTGGAGATTCTGGGCGAGCACTACGCAAGTGGCGGTTCGGCTGGTGTGATGCACTGTTTCAGCGGCAGCCTGGCCATGGCCCGAAACTGTCTGGAGATGGGATTTCACATCTCGTTTTCGGGACTGTTGACCTTTCCCAAGGCCCAGGACATCCGCCAGGTGGCCCAGGCCGTGCCCATGGACCGGCTATTGATCGAGACGGATGCTCCCTATCTGGCTCCGGTTCCTTTCCGCGGAAGACGCAGCGAACCGGCCTTTGTGGTGGAAACGGCCAGGGTCTTGGCAGAGGTCAAGCAGGTCAGCCTGGATACCGTCGCCAAGTGTACGACGGAGAACTATCAGCGGCTATTCCACCCGGCGTCCGGGTCCCGGTCCGATCAAGGCCTATCCAAATCAGTTACCGGAAGGGTTTGAGTGCAGCCTCGAGAGATTTTCCAACTGGTCAAAGACGAATTGCGGCAGGTCGAGGGGGAGTTTGCGCGCCAGCGCCATTCTTCGGTTGGCACCATCGAGGAGATCGGCAAATACCTGCAGGAAGGTGGCGGAAAGCGCATTCGTCCCAGCCTGCTGCTGCTCTGCACCAAGCTCTGCGGCCAGGTCAACCGGTCGGCCATCAAGCTGGCTGCCGTCGTCGAGTTCATTCACACTGCCACTCTGGTTCATGACGACATCATCGATGGGGCAAGGGTTCGCCGGGGGCGCTCCAGCGCCAACCACAAATGGGGCAATCAAGTCACGGTGCTTGTCGGCGATTGGCTCTACATGCAGTCCTTCTACGTGGCGCTGCAGGAACGTAACTTTCGCATTCTGGACATCCTGATCGACTTGACCCAAAGAATGGTGGAGGGGGAATTGATTCAGCTTTCCCTGGATGGAAGTCCCAAGGTCAGCGAGCAGCAGGTGCTGGATATCGCCCGGCGCAAGACAGCTCATCTGTTTTCCGGCTGCGCCAGAATCGGAGGGTTGCTGGGTAAAGTGAGCGATGAGCAGGAACGGGCATTGGGTGAATTTGGCCTGAGTCTGGGGCTGGTCTTCCAGGTCACCGACGACATCCTCGACTTGAGCTCTTCCCAACGGGTTCTGGGCAAGCCGGTGGGAAGCGACCTGAAGGAGGGCAAAATGACGTTGCCGCTGGTGTACGCCCTTCAGACCTGCGATCGGGCTGAGTCCCGCAAGATCGAGACGGTCCTTCGGGAGAAGGCGTTTCGCTCGGTCTCCAAGGAGGAAATCCTTGCCATCGTGACACGGTACCGTGTCCTGGAGAAAGCTCGGAAACGTGCAGAGGAGTTCGCCGCGAGAGCTGAATCAGCCATGGAATGTTTCCCCGCCTCCCCCTACCGGCAGGCACTGCAGGCCATCCCCCGAATGATTCTGGACCGCGACCGCTAGTTGGCATGGGCTTGGGTCACGAAACGATAGATGATCTCGGCGCAGTCGCCGAGGTCCTCAGCTTCCACGTATTCTTCCAGGGAATGCAGCCCGGCCCCTCGAGGACCGAAGACCAGAGTCGGGATCGCGGCGGCCGCCAACAGGGCAGCGTCGGTCCAGAATGAAACGCTGCCCCACCCAACCTCCCGGGGCCTTTGGGATTGGGCGGTGCGATAGAAACGCTGCAGGACCACCTGTTCGGGGTCGGCTTCAAAGGGTTCTCGCGCGCAGACCAGCGAGGCCTCCCCGCGGAAGTGAGGATCCTGCTGGCGGCAAGTCTGAAGGATGTGTCGAAATTCGGTTTCGACCGTCTCCCGGGTTTCAGGCGGAACGGTCCTTCGCTCGTATTTCAATCGGCAGCGGTCTGGGTAGCTGCTCCATTGACGGCCGCCCTGGATCAGAGAGGCGTGCAGCGAGCCCGATCCCAAGAGACGGTGAAGGGGATGGCTCTGCAGATCTCGGTCCAGTCGGTCCAGGTGGCCCAGGACCTGGCCCATCAGGCGGATGGCATCCACGCCGTCGGCCGGCCGGCTGCCGTGGGCTGCCTTCCCGTAAGTCGTGACTTCAACCCAGGCAAACCCCTTGTGGGCCGTGGCCACCTGAAGATCGGTCGGTTCCAGCACCAGCGCGAAATCGAAGGGTCTGTCCCGCGGCCAACGCTCCAGAAACCGGATGGTTCCCAGGCTCAAGTCCTCCTCGTCGGCCACGGCTGCCAGCACGACCTCGCCCTTCCAGTCTTGCCTGTGCCGGGACAACGCCAACAGGGCCGCGACCGCTGCGGCCAGCCCGCCCTTCATGTCCTGCGCCCCCCGTCCATAGACTCGCCCCTCGTTGAGAACCGGCACCAGGGGTTGTTTCATCCCGGCAATGCTCACCGTGTCCAGGTGTCCGTTGAGGAGCACTCTGGGTCCGGGGCTCGACCCTTGCACCGTGGCCAACACGTTGAATCGGCCCGGGGCGACCGGCTGCAGTTCGCTACGGATGCCCTCGCTTTTCAGCAGGCCGGAAAGATGTTCGGCGATGGCTTGCTCTCCGGCCCCTCCGGACACCAGGGTAGGGTTGACCGATTCAATCCGGATCAGTTCGAAGAGTATGTCCAGCGAACGATTGAAGGTCTGTTGCAGTGAAGTCACGGTGCGATTATACCGGCTATGCTTTGGTTTCGGTGTGAAAGGGAATACACTGTGATTGCCCGTGTTGCAGGTAAGTCAGGGTGGCGCCACGGTGCTTCCTCGATCGGCTCGATCGCTCCGGGCCTGCACTCAAAAGGGGGAATTGAATGTCTGACCGCCGGCATCATTCGTCCATCGACCGCCGCCGCTTTCTGAAGAACTCCATGGCCGCCGCGGCCGCAACGGCCTCTCAGACCGCGGCTCCTGCGTTTATTTCAGCCCGGAACCTGGATTCGCCCGTGGTTTACGCCCTGATCGGCACCGGCTCTCAGGGGAGAAACCACTTGAGGAACCTGAGCACCCTGAAGTCCGGGAGGTGCGCCGTCCTGTGCGACACCTACCCACCCAACCTGGCCAAGGGGGTCCAGGAGATTGGCGGTCGGCCCGATACCGAGGCGGGCGACTACCGGCGCGTGCTGGAGCGCAAGGACGTCGAGGCGGTGTTCATCACCACCCCCTACCATCTGCACGTTCCCATGCTGCTGGAGGCCTTGAGCGCCGGAAAGCACGTCTTCGTTGAGAAGTGCCTGATGAAAGAGGAAGAGGAGATTCCGAAGGTCTACGAGGCCAAACGCCGCCACCCCGAACTGGTTTTGCAGGTAGGGCTTCAGCGGCGCTACAGCGGGGTCTACCGCAATGCCATGCGCATGATTCACACCGGGGTGCTGGGTCGGGTGATGACCATCCGGGCCCAGTGGCACCGAAATACCAGTTGGCGCCGACCCGTTCCCGATCCCGAGCTGGAACGAAGCATCAACTGGAGGATGTACCGGGAGTACTCGGGAGGCCTGATGGCGGAACTGGGGTCACACATGGCGGACGTCGCCAATTGGGCCTTCGAGTCGGAGCCGGTCAGCGTCACCGGGGTCGGCGGCAACGACTACTGGAAGGATGGCCGCGAGATCTACGACAACGTGGCCGTGATTTACGGGTATCCCCGGGGACAAAAGTTTCTATTCAGCGCCATCGGTCATAACCGGCACCTGGAATTTTCGGAAACCATTTTGGGAGATCGGGGGACCATAGAAATTACACTGGGACGCAACGATCCCAGAGCCACCTTCTATCCTCAGAAACTGGCTCGGGGGGCTCCTGCCGCCGAAGGGTCCTCGAGCATTCCGAAGGAGCTGGACTGGATGGCGGGAGCCACCATCCTTGAGAAGGCCAGAGGGGTTCCCATAACGTCGGAGCCTCCTGTCGAGTCCCGGGGATTCGTGGCTCGCGAAGTCGAGCATGCCCGCCGCTGGCTGCTCGAGCTGGGCGTGATCGAGGTCGAGCGCGAGCGCAATCCCATTCAGGCCGAGGATGAGCATTTCTTCGAGTGCATCCGCCAGGGCAGGAAGCCGCTGGCCGATCTGGACGTGGGCGCCGCCGACTCCCGGGCGGTGATCTATGCCAATCGGGCCATGGACCGCAAGGAAAGGGTGACCTGGCCGGAGTCTCATCCCGGTGAGCCGGAACAGAAGCTGATCACCCAAAAGGTTTAGTGCCCCGCAATGGCGACAAAATGCCTGGCGCAGATACTGGTGTTCCTGGTGGGGACACCGACCCTTTTATGCAGCCTCGGCGCCCCCGGTTCGGATCCGGCAGTGGCCCTCTACCGCGGCAGTCATGCCTCCATGGGCACCACTTACAGGATTCAGCTTTACGGAGCCGGCCGGGAGGACCTGCCGCTGGTGGCGGAGAGCGCCTTCGCTGAGGTGGACCGCATCGACCGCCTGATGAGTGTCTACAAGCGGCACAGCGCCGTCTCATTCATCAACCGGCGGGCGGGTCGGGAACCGGTCCGGGTGGAGCCGGAACTGTTTGACTTCCTGCAAAGGTGCCTGGCGTTCAGCCGGCAATCCCAGGGGACCTTCGACGTAACCGTGCAGCCGTTGATGAGGGCTTGGGGATTTTTCGGAGGCCAGGGTCGCCTGCCGCCCGAGACCGAGCTTCGCAGGGCGCTGCAGAAGGTGGGTTACCGCAAGCTCAGCCTCGATCCCGACCGGCGTACCGTCCGGTTCAGCCGGGACGGTATGGCTCTCGACCTGGGAGGCATTGCCAAGGGGTATGCGGTGGACCGGGTAGTGAGCCTCCTGAGAGAAAACCGAATCGAAAGCGCTCTGGTGAGCGCGGGCGGCAGCACGGTTTTCGGGTTGGGCACTCCTCCCGGAAAGACCGCCTGGAAAATCAAGGTCCGGGACCCGGCCTTTCCGCGCGACCCCCGAAGGAGCGCCCTCACCGTCCCACTCGAGAATCAGTGCTTGTCAATTTCAGGCAGCTATGAGAATTCCTTTAGTTTCGAGGGCGTGACCTATTCCCATATCATGGACCCCAGAAGCGGACGTCCCGTCCAGGGCCTGCTCAGCGTGGCCGTGGTGGCAGGAACCGGGACGGAGGGGGATGCCCTGGACAATGCGCTTTTTGTAATGGGCCCGAAGAAAGCTCAAGGCTACCTGAAGAGATTTCCCCGGGTTCAAGCCTACTACTTCCTGCCCCTGAAGAAGAAAGGCTGGAAAATGCTGTCAGTTCCCCCGGCTCAGACGTCCGAGTCCACCGACTGAGTTCGGATCCAGGGCCATCCGGGAGTCCTCCATGGTTGCCGCTATACGCGGCGAGATCGATTTCCGAAACCGACGATGAAAATATCATTCGACCGAAAAAACTGTCTCGTGTGGGCCATTTTGCTGGTACCTGCCATTCTGGTGCCGATCGGCAACTGGCATTTCCGTTCCGCCATACCGGCAACGGCCTCCGGCGCCATCAGCTCCGAAGGACTGATGCCGCACATCCGATATCTGGCCTCCGATGAGCTGGAAGGACGACTTGCCGGAAGCCCGGGAGCGGAGAAAGCAGCGCATTACATTGCGGAGCAGTTTTCCCGGCGGAACCTGTCGCCCCTGGGTGACGAGGGGAGCTACTTTCAGGAGTTCTCCTTCGTCTCCGGGGTGCGGTTGGGCTCCGCAAATTCCCTGGAGGTGGCATGGGGGACGGCTGGCTCCTCGAGTCAGACGGTTGGAAGGAGCGTTCTGGAGCCGGGCAGCGACTTCACACCGGTTTCGTTCTCGTTGAGCGGGGAGTTCGAGGGCGCGGCCCACTTTGCGGGCTTCGGCATTTCCGCGCAGTCGCTCCAGTACGACGACTATCGTAAATCGGATGTGAAGGGGAAATTCGTCTTCGTGTCGCGCTACGGACCCGAGGGAGATGATCCCCACGGTCAATTCGGGCGCTACCATGCCTTGAGGTTCAAGGCCAGAACGGCCAGGGAGCAGGGCGCCACGGGCATCGTCTTCGTGGATGACTCGGAAGATTTTTCCAAGAGTTCGCTCTCCAAGCTCAGGTTCGACCGCTCTTTCGCCGATTCGGGGATCGCCGCCCTGGCCATCAGTCGTCCCGCTGCCCGCCGTATCCTGGCCAAAGCCGGATTGAAACTGGAGGACCTGGAACGGGCCGCCCGAAGCCGAAAGGGCAATGCCGTGGAAATGCCGGGTGTCCGCCTGAAATTCCATGCCGACCTGGTCAAGGAGACCCGTTCAGCCCGCAACGTGGTGGGGTTCCTGAAAGGCGCCGGTGAACTGGCGGAGGAAGTGCTGGCGATCGGGGCTCACTTCGACCATCTTGGAATGGGCGAAGTGAGCTCGCTGGCGGCCAAGCCGGGAAGCGAGGTCCACAACGGCGCCGACGACAACGCTTCGGGGACGGCCGGACTGCTGGAACTGGCAGGGGCGCTGTCCTACCGCAAGGACCAACCAAGCCGCAGCCTCCTGTTTCTGGCCTTCAGCGCCGAAGAGCAGGGCCTGCTCGGTTCTCGGCATTACGTCAACCATCCGGTCGTGCCCCTGGACAAGACCATTGCCATGATCAACATGGACATGATCGGACGCATGGAGGGCAAGCGATTGATCGTCGGCGGCACCGGGAGTTCGCCGGGCTGGAAGGACCTGCTGACTCAACTGAACCAGGATGCGAACCTGGAGCTCAAATTTCGTGACGGAGGGTTCGGACCCAGCGATCACTCCTCTTTTTACAGCCGGGATATTCCGGTGCTCTTTTTCTTCACTGGAGTCCATGGGGACTACCATAAGCCCAGTGATGACTATGATAAAATCGAGGCGGCCGCGACCGCCCGGGTCGTAGAGTTCATCCTTCAGACCGCCCGGTCCATCTGCAGTATGGACCAGCCGCCTGCCTTCCAGAAAACTGCCGGCGCCCAACCGGAATCGGGTAGAACGGGATTCAGAGTTACGCTGGGAATCATTCCCGACTATGGCGAGGAGGTCGAGGGGGTACGGCTTACCGGCGTGAGAGAGGGAAGCCCGGCGGCCAAGTGCGGATTGCGATCCGGCGATCTCATGGTGGGGTGGTCGGGGAAAAAGATCACCAACATTTACGATCTGACCTACCTCCTGCAGGAACATCGGCCGGGGGATGAAGTAGAGATTTCAGTGGTGCGTGAGGGCGAGAAACTGCAATTCACGGCCACTCTGGAAGGACGGTAACCTCAGTAGTGGACCATTTTACGACCATGAACGTGCAGGAAACCCTGAGCCGGGCTCAGGAAGAACGGCTGAGTCCAGGGGCTTATGCCCTATTGGCCAAGCGGGCTTCCCTCGAACAATTGCAGGAGGTGGCAGATCGCATCCGTCGGCAGTTGCATTCCGACAACATCGTCACTTACATCGTGGATCGCAACATCAACTACAGCAACATCTGCTCGGCTGTCTGCACCTTTTGCGCCTTTTATCGACCGCCCGGTTCCAGCGAAGGTTACGTGCTGAGCCACCAGCAGATTTTTGAAAAAGTCGAGGAGACCCTCGAGCTTGGCGGCAGCGGCATTCTCATGCAGGGAGGGCTCCATCCAGATCTGCCGCTGGAGTGGTACGAGCGGCTCCTGAGTGAGCTGAAGCGGAGGTACCGGATCCACCTCCACTGCTTCTCTCCGCCGGAGATCCATGCCTTTACCCGGATCTTCCACATGGATACCCGGGAAGTGCTGCTCAGGCTGAAGGCCGCTGGACTGGATTCGATTCCGGGGGGCGGGGCAGAGATCCTGGTGGATGAGGTCAGGAAAAAGAACACCAACAAGTGCAACACCGGCGAGTGGCTGGAGGTGATGGAGGTAGCCCACGGTCTGGGACTGCCGAGCACGGCCACCATGATGTTCGGCATGGGGGAAACCCTGGAGCACCGCATCGAGCACCTGGAGCGCATCTACGAGCTGCAGCGGCGGACCGGGGGCTTTGTGGCCTTCATTCCCTGGACACTGCAGCCCGACAACACCAAGATCAGTCGCAAGGTCCCCGATCGGGAGTCGAGCGAGGAGTATCTGCGCTGGTTGGCGCTGGCCAGGATTTGTCTGTCCAATGTCCCCAATATCCAGGTTTCGTGGTTGACCCAAGGGGTTGAGGTGGGCAGACAGGGGCTCCACCATGGAGCCAACGACATGGGCAGCATCATGATCGAAGAGAACGTGATCACCCCGGCCGGCGCCCATCACCGGGCTACGGAAGACATATTGCGTGAGGCCATCCTGGCTGAGGGGTTCCAGCCGGTAAAGCGAAGGGCGGACTACGTGCGCTTGGAGGAGACCGTTGAAACTCTATGACACGCTTCCCGAGCAGAGGACGCTGGGAGTGGCGCCCCGGCCGTCTGCTTCAGGATCCTCCAGCGGGGATCTGCCTCGGCTGAAACGGAGGCTGCTGAGAAGGGTAGGCGAGGTCATCGCCGATTTTTCCATGATCTCGGAGGGCGACCGGATCATGGTCTGCCTGAGCGGGGGCAAGGACAGCCACGCCCTGTTGACGCTGCTGAGAGACCTGCAGAAGCGGGCACCGGTGTCCTTTTCAATGGTGGCCGTCAATCTGGACCAGAGGCAGCCGGGGTTTCCCGCCGAGGTGCTGCCCGAGTATCTGCAACGCCTGGGACAGGAGTACCGCATTCTGGCCAAGGATACCTATTCCATCGTTCAGTCTCACATTCCGGAGGGCGGCACCACCTGCTCGCTCTGTTCACGCCTGCGTCGGGGCATCCTCTACAACGCCGCCGTCGAGATGGAGTGCGACAAGATCGCCTTGGGCCACCACGCCGACGACATGGTGGAGACACTGCTTCTGAACCTGTTTTACGGGGGAGTGTTGAAGTCCATGCCTCCCATTTTGAGAAGCGACGATGGACGCAACACCGTCATCCGGCCGCTGGCCTATTGTCGCGAGGTGGATATCGCCCGCTTCGCATCTCTCATGCGCTATCCCATCATTCCCTGTGACCTCTGCGGCTCTCAGCCCGATCTCAAGCGCCAGAAGGTCAAGGAGTTGATCTCCCGGCTGCAGGCGGAGAATCCGGGAGTCGGGGATTCCATGCTGGCCGCTCTCAAACATGTGATCCCTTCGCACCTGATGGATGCCAATCTGTTTGATTTCGGAGAACTGGCCGGGAATCCCGGTTCGGTGGAAATGGCGTTGGAAGCAGTGTAGGGGCAAGATCCCGGTGAGACGGGAACAGGGCCCGCTTTTGAAGGGACTTCTGCCCCCGGTTTACGGGCACTGTTACGAGGGAAAAGCGAAATGCAGCACTCAAACGGTTTCTTGCAGCTCGTCAACGATTCCAAGTCCCGGATTCGAGAGGTTACGGTGGCCTCGGTTCGGGAGAAGCTGCAAAAGGGGCATTCCTTCCACTTTATCGACATCCGCGAAGATCACGAGTGGACCCGGGGCCGTGCGGAGGGCGCCGTCCATCTGGGGAAGGGGATTATCGAAAGGGACATCGAAGCGCTGGTGCCGGACGCCGACGAAGAGATCGTTCTCTATTGTGGCGGGGGGTACCGATCGGCGTTGTCCGCTGATGCCTTGCAGCGCATGGGTTACCGAAACGTGTTTTCCCTGGCGGGAGGCTACAAGGAGTGGGTGGCCTCGGGGAATCCGATCACCGGAGCCTAGCCCGAAAATCCCGCTGCATCGCCGCATGGGGCCGAGTCCAGGATGCATGACGATGAACCTGAAGACAGTCTGGTTTAGCCTCAAGCCCGGTCGGGTCTTGATGGAAAGTTCCAAACCGTTGAATAAGGAGAGACTCCAATGTCGATGAAGATCTCCATGGTGCTGGTATTGTTGTTGGCTCTCACCTGGGGCCAGTCCCTGGCGGCCGACCTGAAGCCCGGAGATGTAGCGCCCGATTTTTCGCTTCCGGGGTCGGACGGGAAGACATACAGTCTGAAGCAGTTCAAGGGCAAGCAGGTGGTGGTGCTGGCCTGGTTTCCCAAGGCCTTCACAGGGGGGTGAACGGCCGAGTGCCGGTCATTCCGTGAGAATGGCCAAGCCTTGCGATCCCTGAACGTTGCCTACTTCACTGCAAGCTGCGACACCGCTGACGAAAACCGCCGGTTCGCCGAATCTCTCAAGGCGGACTATCCCATATTGAGCGATTCCGGCAAAGAGACAGCCCGGGCTTACGGCGTCGTCCACGAAAACCGGAACCTGCCGGAACGATGGACCTTCTACATCGGAAAGGACGGGAAGATCCTTTACGTGGATCGTCAGGTCAGGGCGTCCACGGCCGCCGAGGACGCGGTTGCCAAGCTCAAGGAGCTGAAAGTCCAGTAGCTGCCTCTGGGTGGCGACAAGGGTTTCCGATGGGCCCGCCGCCACGTCCCAAAGCGCCCGACCGGGTGCGGGCTGAAACAAGGCCTGCAGGCTGAGGCAGAGCCAGCAGCTCCATCGGGCAGGGACCGAGGTGATTTTTCCGAGTCGCGGCAGGGCGGGCCTTCCCGGTAACCGCGGGCCCTCCCGCCAAACCTGCCCATGCGGTTCTCCAACCTGGCCGACCATTTGGCGGCAAAACCCAATCGCCTCTACACGGAGTACGAGAAGGCCGCCGCCTCCGGACAAACCATCCTTGACCTGATTTCCACCAACCTGGCCGAACAGGGTTGGGTCTTTCCCCCAGAGCGGCTGCAAGCCATCCTGGCAGACGCGGCCCCTCAGGCGCGGATCTATCGTCCCGATCCCCTGGGACTGCCATCCGCCCGGGAGGCCATTGCCGACTTCTATCGGGCGGCCGGCATTCCTGCCACGGCCGAGCAGGTCCTCATCACGCCCGGGACCAGCCTTTCCTATTTCTACTGCTTCAAGCTGCTGGCAAATCCGGGAGAGGAGATCCTCTGCCCCCGTCCGTCCTACCCTCTGTTCGAGTCCATCGCCCAGTTGGCGGGACTCCAGTTGAGGTATTACCGGCTGCAGGAATCGCGGGGATGGGAGATCGATCTCGACCACCTGGAGTCTCAGATCAGTACTCGAACCCGTGCGCTGGTACTGATCTCACCCCACAACCCCACTGGCATGGTAGCGGGCATGCAGTCCCTGGAAGAGCTGGCGGCCATCGCCTGCAGGCACGACTTGCCGATCCTCGCCGACGAGGTTTTCAGCGAGTTTCTCTACGACCTGGAAGCCTTGCCGCGCCCCGCGGCCACTCCCTCCCCGCTGGTGTTCACCCTCAATGGATTTTCCAAGATGGTGGGTCTGCCTGGACTCAAGCTGGGATGGGTATTGCCGAGCGGCCGTCAAGCCCGGGTTCGAAGGTCCCTGGAAGTGATGGAACTCATCTCGGACACCTTTCTGCCGGTCAACGACCTCGTCCAGCACATGGTCAGCGGCATCCTTGAGAGCCGGGAGGCATTTACGTCAGACTGTCGGGGGTGGCTTCAGCGCAGTCGCCACATTGCCGGCAACGTGCTTTCCCAATGTCCGGGCGTTGACTTCACCTTGCCGCGGGGCGGATTCCATCTCACCCTGAAGGTGGGAGGGGCGGAGGTCGACGAGGAGGCCCTCTGTATCGATCTTCTCCGGGAGTCGGGTGTCCTGGTGCATCCCGGTTATTTCTACGACATGGCCCCGGCCCACCTGGTCCTGACCTTCGCCCTGCAACACGAGTTGCTGGACCGGTCCCTGAAGGCGCTCTGCGAGGGGATCCAGGAATGGAAAAGGCGGCAGGATTCCTGAGGATGAGTTTGACTCAGCCGCCTCGGGCGGGCTTGTCCAGGAGGTGGCGCAGGGCGGCCTCCAGGGTCGGGTATTGGAAGGCGTAGCCGGTGCCCGCCAGCCGTTGCGGTTCCACCCTCGTGCTGGACAACAGCAGGGCCTCGGCCATCTCCCCAAAGGCGATGCGAGCCGCAAAGGCAGGCATGGGAAACAGGGTGGGGCGAGACAACACCTTTCCCAGGGTCTTGGTGAATTCCAGGTTGGTGGCGGCGTTTGGGGCGACTGCGTTGACGGGTCCGCTGAGGTTCGAGTCCGTCAGCGCCTGGCAAAGAGCTCCGACGGCGTCATCCAGGGCGATCCAGCTCATGTACTGTTGACCGGCGCCGATCTTGCCGCCGGCACCAAGCTTGTAGGGCGGCAACATCTTGGCCAGTGCGCCGCCGCGAGGAGACAGCACGATACCCAGCCGCAACCGGACGACCCGAATACCCTTTTCCGCCGCGGGGAGGGAGGCAGCCTCCCATTGGCGGCAGACCTCCGACAGAAAGTCGTTGCCGGAAGAGCTGTCTTCGTTGAGCAGCTCGTCTCCGCGGTCCCCGTAAAAACCGATGGCCGAGGCGGCCACCAGGGTTGCCGGAGGCTGGGCGAGGTTGGCCAATCGGTCGCTCAGCAGCGCCGTTCCCTGGACACGGCTGTCCCGGATCCTGGCTTTCTGCGCCGCCGTCCAGCGCCGGGCGGCGATGTTCTCGCCCGCCAGGTGCACCACGGCTTCGATACCCTCGAGCCGACTGCCATCCAACTCTCCCGTTTCAGGATTCCATTGAACCGTGGAATCCCCTGGACCTGACGGTGCCGACGAACTCCGCACCAACCTGATGACTTCGTGTCCAGCCGATCTCAGTACCGGCAACAGGGCCGAGCCGACCAGCCCGCTGGAACCTGAAACTAGGATTTTCATGGTTTGCCTCCTCAATTCACTTGGGCGGCTTCCGCGCTCTGCGCAACTTGCGCGATGACGTCCAATTTCTCGGATATCTCGGGATCAATCTCGTTGTCGGGAACATGGTCGGCTAATTCATAATAGTCCCTCTTAGCCATCAGGTTGGGAAGTTCAAGCTTCTGAAAATAGGCGTCAAACAAGGGCCTCAGGAACTCGTCGCTCGTTTTGAGTTCAGGAGACCAGGGAGACTCTCTGCCTAATTTTTTCAGTGCTCCTTCGATTTCCCGAATGGCTTCGTTCATCGCTTTGAGCCGTCTGTCGGCTTCCGCCATTGTAAACAAGGGACCCACTTTGCCTGGCGTCGATGCCCGTGCATAGATTTCCAGAGCAGACTGGGAGCACAGATAGTTGTCGATTTCCCGTCGGTTCCACATCAAGCACTCAACGGGGGCGACGTCAGGCGCTGAGGGTTGGAAACGGTCGAAGAGCACTACCCCTCGAAGATCGGGAATTGCTTCTCGCAGTCCGTGGAAGTGATGCTGAGCCCTTGTTGGATTGTTGCCGACGTAATACACAAACGGCCGTTTCAGTGCACGGATGGCCGCTTCATGCTTCAACCGGTCAGCGAATGCTTGCAGGATCGAAAGATCGGTCGGACCCTCGAGGTATAGCACCCAACCCGTTTGTTCAGCTTGGGTATATTGCTCGTACCCAATCTCTCTGAGTGCTTTCAAGACCTGACTCCCGCGGTCGTCGATTCGATGCGGTTGCCCGACGAAGGCAACAACCATATGTTTCCCTGCCGCCTCTGTAAGCAGCACCTCCGAGTGACTGGCGGCAATGATCTGGCTTCCTGTGGTTCCAGCGACATCAATGAGCAAACCGTAGATTTGGCGTTGGCGAAGGATCTCCAGGTGGGCATCGGGCTCATCCAAGAGGAGGACCGAACCAGGGTTTGCGTACATGTAGGCAAGCAGGAGGAGGGTCTGCTGCAGCCCGCGCCCCGACGACGACAGGTCCAGCTGTACGTCATTCTCCTGATACGTCATTACAATCTCGCCACGTGCTGCAATGTGTTTCGGGGAAGCCAATTTGGAACCGAATAGATCGTGGATGTGCGTGACAATCTCTTGCCACAACTCGGGCTTATCAGTTTCAACCTGATAGCACAGATTGCGCAGCACTTCGGCTGTGCGTCCCTCACCGATCCGCACATTTATCGCTCCCTGGTCAAGCCGAGTCTCGGTGGCGGCAAGCCCGGACATTGGGGGTAGGAATGCAATCTGAACGGTTCCCGCTTCCTCAGGAACCGGCATGCGTTCGGGATTCTTTCCAGTTGTACGTCGCAAGGGCCTGCAATAGAAGGATTCTTCATTGGCAAAGTCGAATTCCAGGCCACAGGTCCAGGATCTGTCCTCGGTAACCCCCTCGACTACAATATCGATTCGCACGTTCAGGGTTTGGAGTCGGTCGCGGTCCCTGCGACCCTCCCGCACGTGCAGGTCCCGCCACAAGAGATTTGCGCCCGGTACGGGTACCGCAATCAGATCTCGGCGGTTGATCGTTACTCCCGGGCGCTTCTCCGGTGTGGTCTTGCCTGACCGTTTTTCGTTCCAACGCCTGAGCCCAACGTCCCATAAGGCCAAGGCCTGCATGGCGGAGGTTTTCCCTGAGTTGTTGGGGCCGATAAAGACCACTGGATTGCCCAGTTCGATCTCTACCTCGCCAAAACGCTTGAAGTTGCGGATGGTGAGCTTGGTGAGCATCGGAAGTAGACTTCAGAACTGGCAACCGTGATAGAGATTCCCAGTGGCATTTAGCCCGATCGGTAGCGAGGAAAGGATACAGGATTTTCGATGGATTAGGAACGATGCCTACGACCTGGAATTCCGCACATTCCAGAGCGGTTCACTTGAAGAGATGTTTCCCGGGCCGGCTCTTGGAGGCAACTGCAATGCCGCACCGATTATCCAGGGAAGGAGTCTTCGTAGATTCCAGTCTCTTGCCGGTCAGTGGTCATGCAGGGGGGGCTGATTGTCGAGATAGTCAAATCTATTGACGTCGAGGGAGTAGCTCGTGGTCATTTTGCCTGCAAACGGTTGTTCTCTGAAGTCATCGAACCAAATCCCGGTTCAGCGCCACTTTGTCGGAGAGGTCGACGCTGGCGCCCATTGGCCTTGAGATCCAAACGGGAGGAGGTCCTGCGGCAGGCCTCGCGTTGTCCCGCAAGGCCTGCGCCAGCAGATCAGACACGAGCCGCCCCATGGATTTGCCTTCCTTCTACTTGAGTTGCTCCAGTTTCCGGAGGATCGGGTCGTCGATTTCGAGTGTGATTCTCATGTGCTGATGAATTACAGGCCCAAATGGAGCCTCACGGCCGCGTCCAAATTTTCAACGTCGCCGTCGGATAATTCTCCAAAGAAAGCTCCGATTCGTGCCTTGCTCACGGTAGTCAACTGATCGGCCATGGCTTTATGCGGTCTATCGTTGATGACAACGAGGGCCTCGCCGGGGTAGACCCTGCTTACTTGGGTCGTCAAGGGTACAACCTGAACCCTGTTCAGGTAGGAGATAGCCACGTCGTTGGTCACGACAACGGCAGGCCTCCGCTTGCGGATTTCTCCGCCAACGGATGGTCCGAATCTCACCCACCAGGCTTCACCTCGCTTCATCGCTAACGTCCTCAGCCGTACCCTCCATCCACTCCATCGCTTCGGTTTCTCGTTCGGTGTCCGCAGCCATTTGACGATAACCTTCCCGAATATCGCCATACATGACGTGAGGCCTGACCAACGACTCGATGAACCGGCTGATCTTGCGTTTGCCCACGACCTGGTAGAGACCTGCGTACACGTCTTCGTCTATGGTGATTGTCAATTTCTTTTGCATATTCATTTCCTACACGTATGATGCACGTATATTAACAGTTGGATCAGGAGAGACGCAACCGGCTTGACCAATCGTCAACTCTCGCAAGGCCGGCGGACTTCTTACCGGATCGGACGACTTGTGGGCCCGTGTCTGCAACATTGCCGCCGCATCCGAGCGGTGTCGCAATCTCACGTCAGAGATTTTCACCAGCGGAGCACGGCCAGGACCACCGAGTAGCCCATCAGGAGGGCCATGACCAGCGTGGTTGCCCAGAGGGCGGCGGTGACCCAGTTCTTGGGTGCAATCTCGCGCGGCAGATAGGTCTTGCCGAGGTAGAGCATGGCAAAGCCGATGCCGGGCAGCAGCAGGGCCTGGCTGATTCCGCTGACCTTGATCATGAGCACCGGCTCCTGCAGGTACAGGAACAGCAGGGTGGGAATCAGCGGCAGCCCCACCACCAGGAGTCGAATGACCCTTAACCTGGCGGCATAGTCGTCTTTGCGGTAGAGGCCCAGCATGCCCGCAAAGTCGGCCAGCATGCGACTCAGTGCGGCGATTCCGGAGAAGACGGTCGAGTAGAGTACGGCCATCGAGCCTATCAGGAAGAGGTAGAAGGACCAGTTTCCCAGGGTCTGAGTGAACATGTGAGAGAGGGTTCTGACCATGTCGAGACCCTGGGGCACCAGGCCCATCCCGGAAAGGACGCCCGCGCCCAGGAAATAAAAGGCCACGGTGGCAAAGGTGTAGATCACACAGGCGCTGAGAACGTCGGTTCCCATTACCTTGATCCAACCGTCGGCCCTGGCTTTCCAGGCCTGGGACCTCTCCCGAATTCCGGTGAAGCGGGCGTAGCCCTTCTCGATACACCAGTAGGGGTAGGCGATCAGTTCGATGGCTCCCACGCCGGTGGCACCGAAGACGGTAACCGCCGTGCTCATGCCCCCTTGCGGGGGTTGAAAGGAGAGGCCCTCCAGAACTCTGGCCCAGGAAAAGTATTGCGGGTCCTTGGAAAGCAGGTAGGCGCAGCCGACGGTCAGTAGCGTAAAGGTCACCACCATGGCTACCGCCACCCGTTCGATCAGCGAGTAGCGGCCGACGACCAGCAATCCGATGGTGAAGAGGTTGAGGAACCACAACCAGGTGTTGAAGGAGACACCGGGAATCAGCGTGTTGAGGACCTCGGAGATGCCTCCCAGCATGCCTCCGATGGAGAACAGTCCCAGCAGCACCACCAGGAACCAGAGCCAGACCACCCAGGAAACCCGCCATCGAGGTCCGGGAAGCTTGTCGAAGGCCTCCAGGGTGGTCTCGCCCGTCCCGATGGCGTAGCGTCCCAACTCGTTCTGGACCACGATCTTGACGACGCAGCTCACCAGGATCAGCCAGAGCAGGGTGTACCCGTTCTCGGCGCCCAGAACGGTGGTTGCGATCAGCTCCCCCGATCCCACGATAGTGCTGGTCAGAATCAGCCCGGGACCGATGTGGCTGAGAATGGAAAAAAAGCGTTTGGGAGGCTTCAGAACGGAATCGGGATGCAGTCGATAGGGATTGCGTGGATCGTCAGCCATGGGACCGATGCTACTTTGAGGGTGCGTGCTACTTCAAGGACATAGTGCCAATTCCCAACCTCGGCCAGGGCCGGCGCGGAGCCTGAGGATCACGCCCCGCTCTGCCGTGCGGATCATACAGGGTGACACCAGAGGTGATTCAGGAAAGTGCCGTCCCTGCCCTGCCGTGGAGATCATTCGAGGGTTGAACAACGAATCTTCATAGCCTGCCGGGAACAAGGACCCTGTTCCGTTGGCACGATTTTCTACCTGATGAACATCGATGCACAGGATGCACAGGATTAACAGGACTAGCCCGACGAGAGCTTCCAGCACGAGAAGCCAGCTCAGGCGATGATCCGGTGCGGTTTTGTGGATTCCCGGCATGAAAAGCTGGCCGTTTCCTGAAAAGAATCCTGTATATCCTGTGCATCGATGTGAATAAAAAATCTGCACATGCTCGACTTTGAATCGGTTTCCAGCCACTAGGCGCAGTCGTTTGTTTCAAATATGCTTAACGTGTCGATCAAATAACCATCCACTACCCACTATTCAACGATCACCTATCCACGCCGCCGTCCCACACGTCGGGGCGACTCATAAGGGGCGAAACAGCGGTGTTGCAGACAAGGATGTGGGTCGGCCGGTCTCTCTGGTGTAAAGTAGGCTGGTTGCAAACTTGGTGGCGCGCTTTTTCCCATCGATCCGAGGAGGGTTTCCATGAGTGAGAGGATGAGGAGGTTTGCCGACTATTTCAAGGAACTGGGAGCCGCGGAAATCGGGCATTCCGAAAATACCTATCTGGCGCATGGCGCCGGGGTCTACCGGGACCTGCAGTCCTGGGGTTGCAGCCAGGAACTGTGCGATGCCGGCATGTTTCATTCGATCTACGGCACCGAGCTGTTCCAGGATTTCACCTTGCCCCTGGAACGCCGGGGTGAGGTGCGTGACCTCATCGGAGAACGGGCCGAGAGACTGGTCTATCTCAACTGTTGCCTGTTGCGGCAATCCCTGGACGAGAGCGTCGCGCGGGGACAGGAGCCCTACATTCTCAAGGATCGTTTCCTGCAGCAGGAGATCGAGCTCTCCAAAGAGGACTTTGACGACCTGTGCCGAGTCCACCTGTGCGACTGGCTGGAGCAGGTGGCGCGGGATGATCGCTGGGGTCTTCGCAGGCAGGCCTTCCGGCGCATGGCGGAAAGGCTTGGTGGAGTCGCCCTGAAATCCTACGACCGTGTTTTCGCGATGGAACCGGCCGAGAGCCGGAATTGAGGAAATGCGGGCTCAACCCGGTCATCCCCGCACGATCCCGTTGGCGGAGAAGCCCAGCAGGTATCTCAGGGTAGGGGAGAGTTCATCCAGTTTCCGCTTGGAAAAACAGGTGCGGTAGTCGCTGAAGGGTTTGACCCAGGAACGGGAATAGTAGCCGAGCAATGCCCGGCGGGGACGGTCGGTGGTGTTGGGACCCGAGCGGTGCCAGGTATTGGACAGCCAAACGGCCACCGACCCCGCGGGCGCGGTCAGGATCGCTTCCTGCTGTTCCTGTTGGGGGGCCCAGACGGGCTTCTTCCTCAACTTGTGGCTTCGAGGCACGACCCGGGTGGCGCCGTTTTCGGCGGTGAAATCGTCCAGCATCCAGGCATTCTGGACGGTCAAGGGGAAATCGGGCAGGGGTTCGGCCAGTTGACCCAGGGGCACATCCACGTGCCAGGCTCCCCCCTCGGTGGCATGGGCGCCGATGCTGGTGGCGCTCAGATCCGAGAGCACGCAGTCCTCGCCCAGGACCCCCCGGACCAGTTTCAGGACATGGGGTTCTTCAACCAACTGCAGTGCCGTATTCGACTTGGCCGGCAGATTCATGATGCGTTGAGACCGATCCTGATCGAAGAGCAGCGGGAGGTGAAAGAAGAGCTTCATGACCTGGTTGGGGGGCACCGGCCAGGAGGTGTTCCCGTTGAGCGCGCGCGTGTGGCGAATCCTCTTCATGATTCGAGCCACTTCGGCCTCGGAGGCGGTGTAGCTCTCCGAGATGAAGGCTTCGATGGCGTCGTCGTCGGATCCCCCGGGACCGTCACCCGGGTCGAATGGCTGCCGCTGTTCCTGCTCGAAGAGCCGGTCGACTTCCCCTCGAATCCGCTGCAGCCGCTTTCGGTCCAGGACACCTTCGAGCACCACGTATCCCTCCTGGTCGAGATGTCTGATGGCCGCCTCGAGATCGATCGCTTTTTTCATGTCGCCGCCGAATGGGTCAGGAATGCGAGCCGGGATGCTCTCATTGCCGGATGCACGGCCAGGGGAGCCCGGGATCCCCTGAACCCAGTCGAATCTTACTGTTAATTCCACCCGGGGAAAACACCTATTCCAGGTGGGCCTCGGGTTTTCTCCGAGGGAGTTCCCATGGCGCATCACGACTGGATCATCGCCGGAGGCCGGGTGGTGGACCCGGCCAATCGGGTGGACGCTCAATTGGACCTGTGTATCCGGGATGGCCGCATTTCCCTGTTGACGCGGTCGGCACGGGCGGAAACCTCCGACCAGCGATTCGATGCCGGGGGTTTGCTGGTGGTTCCCGGCCTGATCGATCTGCACATGCATGGTTACGAGCACGTCACCCCGCTGGGCATCGACGTGGACCACTACTGCCTGGGTCGAGGGGTGACGACCGCACTCGATACCGGCAGTGCCGGCTGCAGCACTTTTGAAGGCTTTCGAATCTATGCCTGCCGGCCCAGCCGGACACGCCTGCTGGCGCTGCTCAACATCTCCTGCGCCGGGCTGGCATTCGCCAAGCTGGGCGGTGACAAGGCCACGCCGGGAGAGCTGGATCTGCTGGACCTGGCCGACCTTCAGGGCTGCATCGACTGCGTGAACGCCAATCGAGACCTGATTGCGGGAGTCAAGGTCCGTCTCTCGGCCTCGCTGGCCGATGAGGGGCGCAACGAAGCCGAAGCCTATCGCCGGGCCTTGGCCGCGGCTCGTGCGGTCCGGCTTCCGCTGATGGTTCACCACACTCTCTCTACGGTGAGCCTGGCGGACTGCCCGGGCAAGATGGCCGCGGGTGACATCTATACCCACACCTACCATGGATTTCGCAGCACCATCGTCCGCTCGGACGGGCATTTGGATCCCGCGGTGCGAGCGGCGCGGGAAAGGGGCGTGTTATTCGACGTGGGTTTTGGGCAGGGATCCTTCAACTGGACGGTTGCCGAGCTGAGCTTTCAGCAGGGCTTTTGGCCCGACACCATCAGCAGCGACCTCCACAGCGGAACCTGCGAAGGCCCGGCCTACGACTTGCCGACCGTCATGACCAAGCTGCTTCACCTGGGTCTGCCGCTGGCGGAAGTCATTGGCCGGACCACCATCGAGCCGGCCAGGGCCATCGGCTGGGAGGACCGCATCGGAAGCCTGGCAGTCGGGAGGGAGGCGGATGTGACGGTGCTCTCGCTGGATGGGGTCGACACCGAATTGGAGGACTGCCAATCGCAACTGCGTCGAGTCCGACAGCGCCTCCGTGCTCGGGCCGTGTGGCGAGCGGGAGTGCCGGGACGAATCACCTCGCCGGCCCAATGGCCCAATTCGTCGGCCATCGCCAGGCAGAGAGCGGCCTGGGACCTCCTGGAGGTGCGAGACCCACATCCCCCCGATTAGCCCGCGTTTCTCACCAGGGGGCGTGATCATGGCGCAGGCATTTTCCCCTCAGCGCGTGCTCGGGAGCGAAGAGCGTAGCGGTCACTACGGTCGAGCGAGCATGGATGCGCTGAGGGGAAAAGGACAAGCCAGGGCGCGCCCAGCACCGTGTGTAGGCTGAAGACTCCATACAAAGCGCCGCAGGATGTTAAACACGAATACGTAACTACCGTAGGCTCAGCGGCCTGGTGAGAAATGCGGGCTAGTTTACTTGATCAGCCGGGTCTCGGGGTATTGGGCGAACCAGCCGAACCAAAAGGCGCGAAAGGCCGGGACTCGAGGCAATACCCGGTCGGGGTTTTCCTCGGAAATCAGGCCGTCTTCCTTCATTTTCCAGGTTTTTCCGCTGTCGTCGACCACCCGGTCATCCCGCAACAGCCGCTGGAACCTTTCCTTTCCGGTCTTGAAGACACGGTTGGCGCCGGCCCGGGTCGTCAGGATGGTCAGTGAGTGACCGGCCAGCCCGGTCCGGAACACCCGATTCTTCTTCAGGAATCTCGAGCTGACCGCCAGTGGCTGCTCCTTGCCGTCGGGGGAATAGGGGGAGAGCACGATCCCCAGGATTTCAGCCTTGTTTCTCAGGCGCTTGTCCCTCTCGGCCACCTGGAACATCAGCGAATCGGTGGAAAAATATTGCTTGTAGGCTTGACCCTCCCTGTAGTCACGCTCATGCCCCGTGTCCAGAGACAGGACGGTGGTGTCGGGGTGTTTTTTCCGCCATTCTCCCCAGCGGGTGGTCACGATGGGAAGCGACTCCAGCTTGAGACCGGATCCCGCCAGTTTGCCGATCACGGGCGTTCCCAGCAGGGTGGACCACAGACTGTTGGACTCGTGGTCGAACATCAGCTTGTTGGCCCGATAGACCAGTCCGCTGGTGCCGAAGGTCCGGTGCCGCCCCCCGACGACGCTCTTGTAGGGAATGGCGGTGCCGCAGAGCGTGCAGTAGACCAGGGTAATCCCGGTGCCGCCCAATTTGTCCAGCGCCATCTCGTGCCAGGCCAGAATCCGCTTGGGGTAGGCCCGAGCACTGCCCCCCACCGATAGACCGAAAACGACGTGGCTGTCCTTGAGGTAGTCGGCCTCACTGGCCGGAATATTCTCGGGGTGGTCCAGGGGAGGAATGCCGTTGACCTTCACCCCTCCCCACTGCACCTCGTCCAGCCGGACCAGGGAGCGGGCAGCCGGCGGGAAGAACTTGACCATGCGGGGATCGATGATCTTGTAGAAGGATCGCTTGAAGATGAGGTATTCAGGATGGGGTGCGTAGGGTTGCTTCCAGACCCACCTCAACCAGCGCTGGCTGTCCTGTCCGAAGAATTGGCCGGTCTGCTTGGTGAGGAAGCGAAAGAGCCGACTCTTGATTTCCGGATAGGTGGGACCGCTCAGTTCGACCAGCATGGCGGTATAGGTGTCTCGCCAGGAGCGGCTGATGGCCTCCAGGGCGGGTTTGGCATCGGCGTCCTCGACGGCTCCCGCCTGAAAGAATAACTCCAGGGGAGGATAGTCATCGGTGTCGTCCTGGGGCGGCGCGGCCTGGCTCGGTATCAGGGTGAGAGCCGCCAGAACAAGGGCCGGCCCCGGCAGGCAGGACAGCAGCCTACGGGTTTTCCCGGGGCAGCACTGAGTTCTCTCGGGGATTTTGGTTTTCCAGGGTGCGCTCATGATCCCGCCGGCGGAAGTGGTCTGGCCGGAGAAGAGGACAGGGGCGGACCAACGGCTCATCGGGCCCGCCTTCGGCATCCGCCCAGGTATTCAGACGGCCTTTTTGAGGAAACAGGTTGGCCGGTGGGATTGCCGAGTCCGCGAGAACGGGCCGGCACCTCTTCAGGGAGCGAAATCTCCGGTCGTCATGCTCAGGTCCCGGTCACTGTTTCCTCCCAGCTCACGGATGACCAGGCGACGGTCCCGCCAGGTCAGGCCGGCGACCCCCCGGTAATCTTCGGGGATCTTGAACAGGAAGGCCAGATAAGACCGCACCGTGGTCTGACCGGCGTCCAGGTGGACGTAGAGCGGTCGACCGAAGATCCTGCCCTTCTCGACCAGGATGGGGAAGGGGTGGTGCAGTCCGCTGGTTCCGAACTCCAGGCCCCGCGCTTGCGGTTTGCCGTTCTCCGAGTGGCGCCAGATGTTGAGCCAGGGGTATTCCGCAGTGCTCCACAGGTACCCGATCAGCAACCCTTGCGAGGGGCTGCTGGCGGTGATCCAGCCAAGGTCCTCGTCAAAGACGAAAGAGACCACGTTGGGGTCGGAGTCGTCCGCCAGTCGGCGCAGCGACAGGGGTTGGCCCTGCTTGAGCGCCTGGGGCCAATAAACCGCCGGCTCCTCCGGATTGGGCAGGGGGCTGGTCTGCATGAAGCCCTTGCGTGCGTTGCTGTCGACCAGAGTGCCCTCGTCCAGGAACGGGGGGCCGATCGTCGGGTGCTGGACCATGTTGTAGATACGACCCAGCTTGTTTCTGTTGGTGACGCTTTCGGAGACGATGCAGCTCGCCGACGAGTCGGACAGGCGAACGGTCCGCAAGACCTCGAGTCCAGCCATGGGAAGCAGGGCCGACATAGTCGCTTCCACGGCGCCACCCTTGCGAGCCGGTCCCTCCAGAACCGTCCACTCCACGCGGCTGGCCTCCCCGTGAAAGAACATTCCGTTGCGTTCTTCGGCTTCCGAGGGCGCGCCCCAGCGATCCAGGCAGAGAAAGTGGCCCAGGGGCTTCAAGACCACCGATTCCCCCGGGTCCCACTGGAGAGGGTTGACGGAGTGACCGCTCAGGCGGAAGTCCACCAATGAACCTCCCCCGAGATCCACCACCAACCGAGCGGCCCGGCCCTCCAGAATCAGGGAAGGACGGCCGTTGAAGAGGGTTTCGGCGTGCATTGGCGCGCTGACGGCCAGGAGCGTGATAACCACGGCGCTCCCGGTCACGGCTCGGAATCTGTTGAGTGCGGAATTCGCCACCGGTGGACCAGGATCAAATCTCCGACAGAAGCTTTAGTTGGCCGTTGCTGTCGCCGATCGATTCGGGATGGATGCCCATGTGGCTCAGCAGGGTCATGTAAAGGTTGGTCAACGGGGTCTCGTCGGGATAGCGGATGTGGCGGCCGGGATGGAGACTGCCCGAACCCCGTCCGGCGACCATCACCGGCAGGTCGTGATGCAGGTGTTCGTTGCCGTCGCTGAGACCGCTGCCGTAGACAATCATCAGGCTGTCCAGCAGGCTGCCGTCGCCGTCGGGAATCGACTTGAGTTGTCCCAGCCAGTAGGCAAACTGTTGCGTGTGGTAGCGATTGATCCTGATGATCTGCTCGATCTTGGACTGGTTCCCCTGGTGGTGAGTGAGTCCGTGGTGAGCATTGGACACGCCAATCTCCCGGTAGGTGCGATTGCTGCCTTCCCGCCCCATCATCAGAGTCGTTATGCGGGTCAGGTCCGTCCGGAACGCCACCGTCTGCAGATCGAACAGGAGCCGCAGGTGCTCTGCAAAATCGATGGGGATGCCTGCGGGTATGTCCATGTCCGGCACCAGCGCGGCCGGTGCGTTCTCGAGCGACTCGATCCGTTTCTCGATGTCGCGGACAGCAAACAGGTATTCGTCCAGCTTGCGCCGGTCCACCGGACCCAGGCGATTGAAGAGACTGCGCGTCTCGTCCTGGACCAGGTCCAGAATGCTGGCCCGGTCCTTGGCGCTGGTTTTGCGGGTCTGGTCCGCATCCCGAGGGGCGCCGAAGAGGCGATTGAAGATCGAGCGCGGACTGACCTCGGGCGGCATGGGACTGGTGGGGCTGCGCCAGGAAATGCTGTTGTTGTAGGCGCAACTGTAGCCGGAATCGCAATTGCCGACCAGTCGGGTATGTTCAAGCCCCAATTCCAGAGAGGCAAACCGGGTCTGGCCACCGACGGCCTGAGCCGCAATCTGGTCTACCGAGATGCCGTTTCGGATATCCGCTCCCTGGGTCTTCCTGGGATGGACTCCGGTGAGATAGGAAGCCGCGGCCCGCGCATGGTCGCCCGGACCGTCGCCGAGGGCACGGCCGTTGTTGTGGGTCAGTCCGCTGAGCCACAGACAGTCGTCCCGGTAATCTTTCAGAGGCTGAAGGATGGACGGCAGTTCGAAGTCGGAACCCTCGCTGGCCGGCGTCCAGTCGGACATGATGATCCCGTTGGGAACATAGACAAAGGCCAGGCGGGTCGGTGAATCGGCCGAGACCGGCACCTTGGCTGCAAAGGCGGGCACCATGGCATCCAGCCAGGGAAGTCCGATGGCTACTCCCATCCCACGCAGAAAGGTTCGGCGTGGAAGATGTCGTGGCGTCATGATCCTCCTCCGTTGGTGGTCCTCATTTGGAACGGCAGGCTCTCGACGATCGATTGGACCAGTTGGCTGAATCTGAAGCCGTTGTTTTCCAACTCCAGGCAGATCCGGTCCACCGCAGGCTTGTCGTAGGGTTCCAGGCCTCTTCCCAGGGCGTAGGTTAACATTTTTTCGGTGAGACAGCGAACGAATGCATCGCGCTCCGTGTCGGCCAGCAGCGCCTTGAGATCCTTCGGTCCCTGAAAGGAGCGTCCACCCGGCAACTCTCCGGCGGTGTCCACCGGAACCCCGCCGTCATCCGTCCGCCAGGCTCCCACAGCATCATAGTTTTCCAATCCGAAGCCCAGGGCGTCCATCTTCAGGTGGCAGGCGGCGCAGGCCGGCTGGCTCCGGTGCTTCTCCAGCCGCTCCCGGAGTGTCATGTGCGCACCGTTTGGTTCCTCCTCGAGTGTCTCCATCTCGGGGGGCGGCGGAGGTGGGGTGCCCAGCAGGGTTTCCAGGATCCATTTGCCTCGCAAGACCGGGGAAGTACGAGTCGGGTAGGAGGAAACCGTCAATATGCTGGCTTGAGCAATCAGTCCTCCACGCTGTTCACCGGCAATCTCAATCCTCCGGAAGTGCGGGCCTTCGACGCCTGAATGCCCGTAGTGTCGAGCCAGTCGCTGGTTGAGGAAGGTGTAGTCGGCGTCCAGAAAATCGATCAGGCTGCGGTCTTCCTCCAGGATCGAACGGAAGAAGAGCTCCGTTTCGCGACGCATGGCCTCCCGCAACGGTTCATCAAAGTCAGGAAACCGGTCAGGGTCGGGTTGGGCGCTCTCCAGATTCCGTAGTTGCAGCCATTGCCCGGCAAAGTTTTCCACCAGGGCCTCGGACCTGGGATCCTTGAGCATCCGTTCCACCTGTTGTCTCAGGACTCGAGGATCGTCAAGTTCGGCTCTTTGGGCCAAACCGAACAGCTCGTCGTCCGGAAGGCTGCTCCAGAGAAAGTAGGAAAGACGAGAGGCGAGCTCATAGGGCCCCAGGGGGTGGGCCGAGCCGGCAGGGTCGTCCTCCGGATCGAATTCAAGTCGGAAGAGGAAATGGGGTGACACCAGGACGGCCTGGAGAGCCATCTGGATTCCGCGTTCCAGGGGTTCCCCTTGCCTTTGAGCCGAGGCTGCCAGCCCCCGCAATCGGTCGATCTCCTGCTCGGTTGCCGGCCGGCGGTAGGCTCGCAGCGCCAGGTTCCGCAGAATCGAATCGGTGCAGCCCGCCAGGTGTTTCCCCGGGTCATGCCCGCAGATCAGGACCCGGCGATGGCTGTCGGTCAGGGGCTTTGGCTTCACCTGGAACGGACCCAGGATTTCCATGGAATCGGCATAGACCAGGCGTTCCGGGGGGGGCTCCACCCTGTGCTCGAAAACCGCGTGGTTGAGCGCGGTGCCCAGTGACTCGGAATCCAACCGGGGCGACGCCTCCAGCCGATGCGCGCCCGAGTCGACCCTGATGCGAATGTCGAAGGTGCCCCTGTGGTATGCGTCGGTTGCAATGTGAAAGGTCTGAAGGGGCCTGTCGTCAAGCAGGAGGGACAGGGTGGCCGAAGGCAGCTCGGCAGGTATCCACTGTCCGGCTTCGGCCGGCGGCGATCTCCTTCTGTCCACAACCCGCACCCGCAGTTCGTACTCTCCCGGAGAGGGGAAGGAATGTTGGGCGAGAAGCCTGCCTTCGAGCGAGTAAGGAACGGTGTGGGTGCCTTCCGGGATAGAGGGGGGAGCCTGGCTTCGGGAGGCCAGGTAACGGGCCAGCACCGGCTTGATTTTTCGCCGAACCACCACGGCCCGACCGGCAATCTCTTCGGCAGCCGCCAGGTATTTTTCCATCAGCAGCGGAGAGAGCGAGAGCACATCCCCGATGTTGTCGAAGCCGTAACCGGTATCATCGATTGGAAAGTCCTCCGACAAACCGAGATCGAGGCCCAACCAGTCCCGAATCGTATTGTCGTACTCACTGCGGTTGAGCCGCCGGGCCGTAACCCTTCCGGGGCTGGGAGCCACGCTGGCAGCCTCTTCCTCGAGCCGGGCTTCGATCCACCGTTCCACTTCCCTCAATTGCGCGACGGTCGGACGTGGATTTCCCGGCGGAGGCATGCGACCGGTGCGAAGCTCCCGCAACACGGACTGCCACAGGTCCTGCCGATCGCGGACCGGATGCTCGGGGTCGAAGCCGCTCAGGTTGATTTCGGCGGTACTGAGGTTGGCGTTGTGGCATTGCAGGCAGTGTTCGGCCAGGAAGGGTTTCACCTCCCCCTCGAAGGTGGAAGCCTGAAGGGAAGGGGATCCGACAAGGGCCAGAAACGCCAGTAGAAACGGCAGGCACCCAGGACGCCGTCCAAGACCGGCTGCCGCCGGAATCGCCTTGAGACGAACTTCGGGGCTAAAGAGGGTGAGGGTCACCGCGAGCATGCTCAACTAGAATCAGATCGCATCGAGTATAAGTGTTTGAGCTTGCTGGGACAAGACCTTCCCGGCGAAACGTCGCTGCGGTTGAATGAGGCAAAGGGACAGTGGTATACTGCACCCGTGCAGGATGTGGCTTCCTGCAACGCCCATGGCATTCGTCGATTCGGCAAGCTGATTCGGTGTCGCCGCGAATGAAATGGGGTTCCAAAATGACCAACGTCGGCAGGCAGCCTGTTGATGTTTCCTCCGAGCTTCTTCTCGCCGAAAGCCTGCCTGTGCCAGTGACTCCCTTGTCATTTGTCGTTTCAAGTATCAAGGCTTTTCCCAGCCAAGTTGCGGGCGTTCTGTCCTGATTCGAAGGGGGTGAGACCATTTGTTGGAGACAACCTTTATTCGGGTAGTGTTTTGTGCGGTTTTCATTTTCAGTTGTTACTACTTCCAGCCTTTTGATTTGACCAAGCCTCTGGCGGCGGTCGTCGGTGCGGTGACTTCCGCGGCGATCATCATTTTCGAGGTCCGCCTGAGAAAGACCTCGTTGAAGCAGCTCATCGGTGCAGCCATCGGGTCCATTATGGGCATCGGCGGAGCCGCCATGATCGGCATCATGCTGGTCGAGACTACCATTGACCCTCAAACCAAGTCGTTTCTTCAAATTGGACTGTTCCTCTTCATGGGCTACGTCGGCCTGGTGATGGGAGCCAACAAGGGAGATCTCCTCAACCTGTCGGCTTTGGGCGGGTTTTTTGCCGGAGAGAGACGCAGCGGGAAGAACTACAAGATCCTGGATACCAGCGTGATCATCGACGGACGCGTGGCTGACGTCTGTGAGACCGGCTTCATAGACGGGATTCTGCTCATTCCCCAGTTCGTGCTGCGAGAGCTCCAGCAGGTAGCCGATTCCGCGGATTCCCTGAAGCGGAATCGGGGACGGCGCGGTCTGGATATTCTCCAGCGGATACAGAAAATGGCCGGGATTGAGGTGCAGATCCTGGAGAAGGACTTTCCCCAGATTCGGGAAGTGGATTTGAAGCTCATCGAGCTGGCCAAGGAACTGGAAGCCAAGATTGTTACCAACGACTTCAACCTCAACAAGATAGCTCAATTGCAAGATGTTCCCGTGTTGAACATCAATGAGCTGGCCAACTCGCTCAAGCCGGTCGTCCTGCCCGGCGAGGTCATGAAGGTATTCATTCTCAAGGAGGGCAAGGAGTACAACCAGGGGGTGGCCTACCTCGACGACGGCACCATGGTGGTGGTGGACAACGCCAGAAAGATGATCGGAAAGACCATTGACACCTCGGTCACCAGCGTCCTGCAGACCACGGCCGGCAAGATGATATTCGGTCGCTACCACGACCGTTCTCACAAGATGGAAGCCGTTGGACCATGAATGTGGCTGCCATCATTCCGGCGGCGGGAGTGGGGACGCGGATGAAGTCGCCCAGCCCCAAACAGTTCATTCCGCTGGGGGACGGTTCGGTCCTCATCCATACACTGGAAAAGTTCGCGGCCTGCACCCGGGTGCTGAATGCCTGCGTCTCGCTCCGAGAGTCGGACATGCCCGTATTCCGCCAGGAGTTGGAGCAGCGGGGTCTGTCGGAGTTTGCCCACTTGGTGGCGGGCGGAGCTCATCGCCAGGAATCGGTCTACAACGCCTTCAGGGCTCTTGATTCCGGCACCGATATCGTGGTGGTTCACGACGGTGTCAGGCCCTTTGTGGAGGTGGACATGATTGAGGCCGTCATTGATGCGGCGGCTGAGAAGGGCAGCGCCATCGTGGCCCTCCCCTGCATCGATACGGTCAAGCAAGTTGAACGACAGCAGGTGGTGGCCACTTTGCCGCGTGAAAAAATTGTCATGGTTCAGACTCCGCAAGCCTTTCGCTACCACATACTCGAGGAAGCGTTCGAAAGGGCCCGTGCCGACCACTATTACGCAAGCGACGAGTCCTGTCTCGTAGAGCGTCTGGGTTATCCGGTAACGGTGCTGCTGGGTAGCGAGCGGAACATCAAGATCACCAAACCTGCCGATCTGCCGCTGGCCGAGCTCTTCGTCCGGCAGTCTGCCAGCCCGGGAGCTGGGAGTTGAGCAGCGAGGCAGCAGCAGCTTGCCGTGGGCGTTAGCCCATGGGAAGCTTGCGACATTCCAACCATCCGTGGCGCTTCCTGATCCCGAAACTTCCAACCTGTCGGCTTTCCAGCGGGTGGGTCAATAATGCCCAATCGTCTACGCTTTGCTCCGAGCCCGACCGGTGAACTGCACGTCGGAAACGCCCGGACCGCCGTCTTCAACTGGCTGTTCGCGAAAAAGTATGGAGGCACCCTTGTCATTCGAATCGAAGACACCGACCGGGCTCGTTCCGATAGTCGTTTTGAGGATCTTATTTGCCGAAATCTGAAGTGGCTGGGCCTGGATTGGCAGGAGGGGCCGGATTGCGGCGGGCCGTTCGGCCCCTATCGTCAAAGCAGCCGCACGGCAATTTATGCACGTCATTCCGAGTCCCTGTTGGAGAACGGGTCCGCCTACCGCTGTTTTTGCAGTGAGGAGGAATTGGGGCGGCAGGCCCGGGAGGCACGGCGGGCGGGAGTCGCCTGGAAGTATCCTGGAACCTGCCGGAATCTTTCTGCCGGGGAGGTGGCTCAACGGCTGAAGGATTCGCATCCGTCGGTGATTCGCCTGAGGGTCCGTTCCGGCAGCGTTTTCTTTCAGGATCTGGTCCATGGCGAGATGAAGTTCGACAGCGCCGTCTTGGGAGACCCCATTCTGGTCCGGTCCAACGGAATGCCCACCTATAACTACGCGGTGGTTGTGGACGATGGCTCGATGAAGATCAGCCATGTCGTGCGGGGCGACGACCACCTGTCCAACACCCCTCGACAGGTTCTGATATACGAGGCCCTGGGATGGCCCCTGCCGGTCTTCGCTCATTTGTCGACCATTCTCGGTCCCGACCGAAACCGTCTTTCGAAGAGACACGGGGCAACTTCGCTGCAACATTTTCTGGATCTGGGAGTTCTTCCGGAGGCCTTGCTAAACTACCTGACCCTTCTGGGATGGGCGCCCGGAGAAGACCAGGATGAAATCCTCTCGCCGGAAGAGCTGGTTGCAAGCTTCGACATCGAGCGAGTGTCGAAGAGTTCGGCCGTTTTCGACATCCAAAAGCTGTATTTTTTCAACCGGCACTACCTGAAAGAATACGAGCCCTCCCGTGCTGTCGAGTGGGCCATTGCCTGTCTGAGGCAGGAGGGACTGTTGAAAGAGGTGGATTCCGCGGTACGCCAATGGGTAGGACTGGTGGTCGAGGCCTTTCTGCCCGGGCTGGACCACTTGAGCCAGATTTCCCAAAAGGCTCCCCAGTTATGGTCTTTTGAGGCGGAAAAGGCCGTTCGGGATGAGGGAGTACGCCAGGTGCTGTCCCTGCCCGGGGCCGCAAGAGTCGTTGACGAACTCCGAAATCAGCTTTCTCATGAGGAGTGCGACGTGGTCCGGGAGTGGTCGTCCATCGTGCGGAGCGTGAAGGCGGCCAGCGGTCAAAAAGGGAGAAAGCTTTTTCATCCCATTCGGGTGGCGCTGACGGGCAAGGATTCAGGGCCGGAGCTGGACAAGCTGGTGCCCATATTCGAGGGGGGCAGTCAGCTCGAGTTGCCCCATCGAGTCAAAGACTGTCGGGCCAGGGTCGACGAGTTTCATAGCGCCATGCTTTCCCAGGGACTGATACCGACTGTTTGATGGAGCAACTGATCTACGGCATCCATCCGGTGAGAGAGTGTCTGAGATCCGGCGCCAGACCGGTTTCGTGCCTCTTTGTGGCGCGGGATGCCGGCAGTCCGGGACTCAAGGCCATCCTCCAGCTTGCCAGGCGCCGGGGATACGCCATCCGGTTTGAACCGCGTAACCTTCTGGATCAGCGCGTGGGCGGGGCCAACCACCAGGGAGTGGTGGCGGTCTGTGCCGCCCGGCCCTACGTCGAGTTGGAAGATCTCCTGGACGGTTTGGGGGCGGCGCCTCTGGTGGTCGCATTGGATTCGGTCGAGGATCCGCGAAACCTGGGCGCCGTCTTGAGGTGCTGCGCGGCCGCCGGGGTGGATGGGGTGATTGTCACCAAGGACCATGCCGCTGGAGTGTCGGCCACCGTCTCCAAAGCGGCAGCGGGTGGACTGGAATACCTGTCCATCGCTCGCGTGAGCAATCTCGCCAGAGCCATCGATCGACTCAAGACGAAAGGAATATGGGTTGCAGGCGTGGAAACGGGTCAGCCTCTCGGCTGTCAGGATCTGGATTTAACCGTGGCCACAGCACTGGTTCTGGGGAACGAAGGAGCGGGGTTGAGGCGGCTGGTGCGGGAAAAATGCGATTTTCTGGCTTCGATTCCCACCCCGGGGCCCATCCGGTCGCTAAACGTGTCGGTTGCTGCCGGTATTGTGCTTTACGAGGCCATCCGTCAGCGAAGGCGCAGCCAAAGCAATTGAAACGGATAGCCCGGTGAGCTTATTGCAATATTGGCAGCGGGGCAGCTCATCTTGCCGGTAAACGTGATGTTCTGCCTTTCTCAATATTGGGTTCGACCTGGTTAAAAAATGCTGTCTAAACACAAAAAGCACAAATGGCACCATTTGTGTTTTTGTGCCTATTGTGGCCATTCCGGGCAACGATCCCGCTGCCGAAATTTGCAAGCGCCTCCGGTATTTGTTCTTGCGCGGGGAGTGTCTTTTTGCTATGTTTGGGTGTTTGCCAACGGGCTGGCGTAGCTCAGTTGGTAGAGCATCTGATTTGTAATCAGAGGGTCGGGGGTTCAAGTCCCTTCGCCAGCTCCAGCGATTGGGTTCGTTGGGAGAGATGGCCGAGTGGTTAATGGCAGCAGACTGTAAATCTGCCGCTCCTTGCGAGCTACGGAGGTTCGAATCCTCCTCTCTCCACCACATTGATTGAAGCTAGAGGCGGGAGTAACTCAGTGGTAGAGTCACAGCCTTCCAAGCTGTTGGTCGCGGGTTCGAGCCCCGTCTCCCGCTCCAGAGTTATGCCCACGTAGCTCAGATGGTACGAGCGCGTCCTTGGTAAGGACGAGGTCACCAGTTCAAGCCTGGTCGTGGGCTCTGCCTTCCGTTGAACATTCCGTCTACACCCGAAAGAGGTCCGATTTCACGTTCATGTTGGGATGGCTCCTGAGGCTTGTCCCGTGCATGCAAGGAGAGTAAGAGATGGCGAAGGAGAAATTCGATCGAAGCAAGCCGCACATCAACATCGGGACGATC